>JANPIT010000805.1:0-6284 GCA_031425115.1 Opitutaceae bacterium
GCCCGGAGAGCAGCGTCCTGCTCGCGCCGGCCTCCGTGCGCACCAACGTGCCCGCGCCCGAGGAATACGTGTAGGTCACAGTGGTCGTGCCACTGGCCGTGGGCTTGGTGCACGTCAGCACCGTGGTGGTCGCCGTCGAAAGCTGAATCGCCGCGCTAAGATCCTGCGTGAAGGTGCGAAGCGTGCGCCGGCTCTCGACTTCCTGCTGCTGCGTGTTGACCAGGCGCGTGAGATTGCGACCCACGAACAAATAGGCCGCCAGCACTCCGGCGAGCACCACCGCCAGCAGGCTGGTCGCGACCATCACCTCCACGAGCGTGAAGCCGCCCGGGCGGCGTGAATTATGAACGCTGATACGTGACATACAGTCCGTTCTTGCCGACGTAGGTGGATCCAGTTCGTGAATACGTGCGGCCGGTGTTGCCCGTCCAGGTCACCGTGTAGGTCACCTGCTTCAAATCCGTGCGCACATCCGTGATCGTGCGTTTGCAGCGAAAGCCTTTCGCGATCACCGGCAGATTCGTGCCGAAGATGAACATCGAACCGGACGACGTGTTGTCACCGGCGTCCACCGAAACGGTATCCGTCGTCCCCAAAGCCGCGATTTCCGTCCAATTGCGCAGCCGGATCTGATCGAGCTGTCCGTGGATAATCTGCATGGCGATCGTCTGCTTGCGCGAGACATCCAGCATTTCCGATCCGGATATAATGACTTGGATCATCCCGACAATCGCCAGGATCATCACGGCAGCAGCCACCATCACCTCAACGAGAGTAAATCCATTGGCACGAGTGGGTTTAAATTTGAACGTCACGAGAGATTCCAACTGAGGTCTTCCCCCTAGATTTTTGCCGAGGCCAAGGAGGGTCAAGGGACCCGGGGCAGGAAAAACACTTATCGCGTCTACGTAGTGCCACAAGTGAGCCCGGGAGTTCAAAAATCGACTGCGCGACCGATCGTGCCTGAGTTGCCGCCCGCCTCCAACCCGCGCCGCGTATCATAAATTTGGAGTCGGTCTTGCGGCGGCGGCATTCCCGCCCAATGGGCCGCCGCCGCGCGAGTAAGATCCGATTCCGTCCCAAAGATGGGATAAGCTTTTCCCACGGTTCGCACCAGGGCGCCCGGCGATAGAAGGTGGTATTTACGTAACACTCTTAAATTCGATGGTTTACGAGCACCCATGACGCTTGGCACGGACACTGCGATGGAGCCCTCACCACTATGAATACCGTTCTCAAAGTTCTCTCGCTCCTCCTCGCCGCCAGTGTCCCCAGTGCGCTTGCCATTGAGTTTGTCGGCTTCGACCTGCCGGCCGCCCTCGACGCGACTTCCGCGCTGGCCGCTTTCGTCGTCTCACTCGTTACGCTCACGCTCGTCGCGGACTATTCGCGCAAGCCGAAGCCCCTGCTCTCCCCCGCCGCGACTGCGACCGTGCTCCGCCATGCCGCCCATCCGCTCGCGGCGTGATCCGGCGCTCCCCTTGACACGATTTCTCTCACCGTCGTCCACTCCCCGCATGCCGAACGCTCCCGCTCACCGGATACTCATCGCCGACGATCAGCCCGATGTGATCGAGGCGCTGCGTCTCCTGCTGAAAAGCGAGGGCTACGCCAGCGAAGCGGCGAGGTCGCCCGCTGCCGTCATCAAGGCCGTCGAGGCAAACGACTACGCGATGGTGTTGATGGATCTCAATTACGCGCGCGACACCACGAGCGGGCAGGAGGGCCTCGAGTTGTTGCAACGCTTGCAGGCCATCGATGCCGCGCTGCCCGTCGTCGTGATGACGGCGTGGGCCAGCGTCGATGTCGCGGTCGAGGCGATGCGCCGCGGCGCGCGCGACTTCGTCACGAAACCTTGGGACAACCCGCGCCTGCTCGCGATCGTTCGCAACCAGATCGATCTCGGCAGCGCGCAACGCGCCTACAAACGCCTAGAGCAGGAAAACGAAATACTCCGCGGCAGCGGCAAGGCCGGCCCCGCGCTCATCGCGCAGTCGCCCGCGATGCGTCCCGTCCTCGATATCATCGCGCGCGTCGGCCCCTCTGACGCCAACGTCCTCATCACCGGCGAAAACGGCACGGGCAAGGGCCTCGTCGCCCAAGCGCTGCACGCCGTCTCACTCCGCGCCGGCAAGCCCTTCATCTCCGTCAACATGGGCGGACTGCCGGAAGGCGTGTTCGAGAGTGAACTCTTCGGCCACGTCCGCGGCGCGTTCACCGATGCGAAAGCGGACCGCGCCGGCCGCTTCGAACTCGCCGACGGCGGCACGCTCTTCCTCGACGAAATCGGCAACATCCCGTTGAGCCAGCAGGCGAAAATGCTGCGCACAATCGAGACTGGCGAGTTCGAGCGCGTCGGTTCCTCGCGCACCTATCGCGCGAGCGTGCGCCTCGTGTCGGCCACGAACGCCGACCTCGCCACCGAAGTGGCCTCCGGAAAATTCCGCCAGGATCTCCTCTTCCGCCTCAACACGATTCAGCTGCACTTGCCCCCGCTGCGCGAGCGGCGCGAGGACATCGAGCTGCTCGCGCAGCATTTCCTGAAGCAGCATGTGACGCGCTATCGCAAAGCCATCACCGGTTTTGACGAGAGCGCGTTGCAGGCGCTGCGCGACTACTCGTGGCCCGGCAACGTCCGCGAACTCGATCACTCCGTGGAGCGCGGAGTCTTGATGGCACCCGGCAAAGTCTTGCGCGCCCCCGACCTCGGCCTCAACGCCACGAACGCAACGCCGCGTCTCGAGGAAATGAGCATCGAGGAAGTCGAAGCGTTCCTGATCAAAAAAACCCTCGCCCGCTGCGACGGCAACGCCCGCAAAGCCGCCGACGAACTCGGCCTGAGCCGCAGCGCATTTTACCGGCGATTGGAAAAATACGGGTTGTAGCAGGGGATTTATTTTGCGCCTTCTGCGCCTTTTTGCGGCTACTCCGTTTTCTTTTTTGCCGCAAAGAGGCGCAGAAGGCGCAAAAAACTGATGGCGCATGAAAGATCCTGTCTTCCAGCTTTGCGATCAAGTCCGAGAAACCAGCTTCGCGTTGCACCGGCACCTCCGGCACGGCCATCTGGAGAAAGTATATGAAAACGGACTGTTTCACCGGTTGCGCAAACAAGGCCTCGACGTGTTGCAACAGCACCCGTTGAACGTGCTCGACACCTTGCTCGGTTCGTTCGCGGCCGATCTATTTCTGAGCGGCCAGCTCGTGGTTGAACTGAAGGCCTGCCGCGCCTTGGCCGACGAGCACATCGCTCAGCTTCTCGGCTACCTTCGCGCGTCGCGCATCGAACATGGACTCTTGATCAATTTCGGTTCTCCCACTCTCGAAATCCGCAAATACGTTTTGTCCGGCGTCGTCTGATTTTTTTGCGCCTTCTGCGCCTCTTTGCGGCCAACATGCCTTCTCCCAAACGTCGCCTCTCGCACGAGCAGACCGTTCTCCTCTACGCCCTGCTCGCCGGGCTGCCGGCCATGGTGGTTTCACTCTGCTATCTCTGGGTGATCAGCGACGCGACGCCGAAGGTGCAGTGGACGCTCACGCTGGTCATCAGCGGCTTCTGGTTCGGTTTCGCCCTCGCCGCGCAAAACCTCGTCGTGCGGCCGTTGCACACCATGGCGAATCTCCTCTCGGCGCTGCGCGAGGGCGACTTCGCCATCCGCGCGCGCGGCGCCCGCCGCGACGAGCCGCTCGGCGACGTCATGTCGGAGATCAACACCCTGAGCCGCACGCTCCAAGACCAACGCCTCAGCGCGCTCGAAGCCACCGCGCTCCTCCGCACCGTGATGGAGGAAATCAACATCGCGATCTTCGCCTTCGACGGAGAACGCAAGCTGCGCCTCGCCAACCACGCGGGCCAGCTCCTCCTCGGCAAACCCGCTGAACGCATCCTCGGCCGCCCGGCCGCCGACATCGGTCTCGCCGAATGTCTCGAGGGCGAAGCGGCGCGCTTGCTCACGCTCTCGTTTCCCGGGGGCAACGGCCGCTGGGGCATGCGGCGCAGCGAATTTCGCGAAGGCGGCCGGCCGCATCAGCTCATCGTCATCGCCGATCTCAGCCGCACGTTGCGCGAGGAGGAATTGCAGGCGTGGCAGCGCATCGTCCGCGTCCTCGGCCACGAGCTCAACAACTCGCTCGCTCCCATTAAATCCATCGCCGGTAGTCTCGGCGCCATCTTGAAAAGCCCGCGCCGCGCCGATGACTGGGAAGACGATATGCGCAGCGGGCTGGATATCATCGGCGCCCGCGCCGAAAGCCTCGCGCGTTTCATGCACGCCTATGCTCGGCTCGCGCGCCTGCCTCAACCCACCCTCGCCCCCTGCGCGTTTCGGCCGCTCGTCGAACGCGTCGCAGCGCTCGAGACGCGCCTTGCCGCGGTCGTCCGCGAAAGTCCCGACATCACGCTCGGCTGCGACGCCGCGCAGATCGAGCAACTCGTGATCAATCTCCTGAAGAACGCCGTCGAGGCCGCGCTCGAACAGCGCGCCAATGGCCGCCCCGATGCCGGCGTTCGCCTCGCTTGGCGACGCGTCGCCGGCGCAGTCGAACTCTTGATCGAGGACGATGGCCCCGGCATCGCGCAGGCCACCAATCTCTTCGTCCCGTTCTTCACCACCAAGCCCGAGGGCAGTGGCATCGGCCTCGTCCTCTGCCGCCAGATCGCAGAGAATCACGGCGGCTCGCTCACGTTGACGAATCGGGAAAACGCCAGCGGCTGCGTCGCGGCGTTGCGGCTGCCCGCCTGATTTCGCGTTTCCTGCCTTCCGCGTCGTCCCATTCATGGGACGATCCTTTCCCGCCTTCGATGCCCCGGGCATCACTCTCGCCTCTCGCACAGGCCTCGCAAAATTTTTTGCCGTTGCCCGTCAGCGTCTTAGCGCGGGCCGCGTGCGTCGGGCACACGCAGTGCAAAGAGAGCCCTCACATCATGGACATCGCCCGCCCCGACCAATCCAAAGCCAAGCGGAAGAAGCGCATCATTTACGGTGGCGTCGCCTTGCTCGCCCTCATCGGCATCACCTTTGCGCTCGCGCGACTGAAACCCGCGGCGCCCACCGTCGAGCGCAACCTCGTGTGGATCGATACGGTGAAGAAGGGCCAGATGCTCCGCCAAGTCCGCGGCCTCGGCACGCTCGTCCCCGAAGAGATTCGCTGGATCGCCGCGCGCACGTCCGGCCGCGTCGACAAAATCATCCTCCGTCCCGGCGCCAAGGTCACGACCGGCGACATCATTTTGATGCTCACCAATCCTGACGTTGAGCAGGCGGCGATGAATGCGGAGTCCCAATTCAAAGGCGCCGAAGCCGAGCTCCTGAATCTGCGCGTCACGCTGCAGAGCGGCGTGCTGCAGGCCGAGTCGCTCGCCGCCTCCGCCAACGCCGACTACCAACAAACCAAGCTCAGCCTCGCCGTGAGCGAGCAGCTCTATAAAGACGGCCTGGTTTCCAAACTCGACCTCGACCTTTTGAAAGTGCGCGCCGAACAAGCCGAGCGGCGCAACGGGATCGAAAACAAACGCTTTCAATTCGCGAAGGACACCACCGAGCCGCAACTCGCCGTGAAGCAGGCCGAAGTCGATCGCCTCCGCGCGATGGCCAAGCTCCGCAAAGACGAACTCGAGGCGCTCGCCGTGCGTTCGAGCATGAATGGCGTTCTCCAAATTCTCCCGGTCGAGGTCGGTGCGCAGGTAAACCCCGGCTTCAACATGGCGCGCGTCGCCGACCCCACCCGCCTCAAAGCCGAAATCCGCGTCGCGGAAACGCAGGCCCGCGATATCAAGATTGGGCAACTGGCTGCAATAGATACCCGCAACGGAATAGTGAAAGGCCAGGTGGCGCGAATCGATCCTTCCGTTCAGAATGGCACGGTCACCGTTGATGTGCGCATCACCGGGGACCTCTCGGGCACCGGTGCGCGGCCCGACCTCTCGGTCGATGGCACGATCGAACTCGAGCGATTGGACGACGTGATTCACGTCGGCCGCCCCGCATTTGGTCAGGAACGCAGCACCGTTCGCATTTTTAAACTGGAGCCTGATGGCTTATTCGCCACCCGCACGCAGGTGAAGCTTGGGCGGAGTTCGGTAAATACCATCGAGATTGTGGAGGGACTTCAGCCGGGCGACCGAGTCATTCTCTCGGACAGCTCCCAATGGGATTCGAACGATCGCATCAAGATAAACTGAATACCTTTGCCCTCCTCTCCCGAAGCCGAGAGAAGATCGGTGCCCCGAGCTTTTCCCACGTTCAATTTAGCCCGTGAACAGCCCGAATCCTGCAAGCCCCATGAGT
>JANPIT010000806.1:0-12457 GCA_031425115.1 Opitutaceae bacterium
CGGGGCTTTTTGTTTCTTCGGCTGGGCAGCCGGTTCTTTTTTCTCGGCGGGCTGGGCAAAAAGGCACGAGCCGCACAGCAGAGCAGTCGCGCCAATGAGGAGGGAGGATTTGAGCTTATTCATGGGTGGGGGAAAAAGTGAAACGAGCGCTGCGCCGGCCTTCAGGGGCTATTCGCTTTCGGTTCGTTGGGTGGCACGTTGAGCCGCATCCAGTAGCTGCGCAATCCAATCGCGAGTTCAGTCAACGTGCTAAGATTGCTCGGTTTGACGAGATACGAGTTTGCTCCGAAGCGGTAAGCCTCGGCGATGTCGCGCGGCTCCGTCGACGAGGTGAAAACGATGACGATCAGGGAGTGCAGGGAGGGATGAGCACGTATCCACTTTAGCACTTCGATGCCCGAGACGAGTGGCAGTTTGAGATCCAGCAGGACGAGCGCCGGCAGCGGCACGGCACGATTTTTCGTGGAGACAGCCTGTGAAAGGTATTCGATCGCGAGCGCGCCGTGCGACACGCGATGGACGGGATTGGAAAAGTGTGCCTTGCGAAAAGCGGACTCCAGCAGAAGGACGGAATCCTCTTCGTCTTCTACTACGAGGATGGTGGGGGCGTTCGTCATCGCCTGAAGAGTCAGCCTCCAGTGCAAAGCAATCGCAAGGCTTTGCAGCGGACCGGTCATAACGAAGGCGCGCATGAGTATGTTCGGGCCTAGTGGACGATCCCCCACCAGAGGGGCGCCGCTACGCACTTTACGTGCGCGTTTCCCGCGCGTCTACACCCTCGACCTCCGCCACCGTAACGTAATGCTGGAGATCAGAAAAGCCCAGGATGTATCCCGCCGCTCAAATTTCCAAAGCCCTCCCCGCCCCGCGGCTCGCCGCGCGCGCTGGTCGCACGGCTCGCGGGATGAATCGTGGGAATCGCGGAGCTGCTCTGCTCGCCGCCCTTTGTTTTGCGACGGTCCTCGCCATTTCGCTGGGGAGCTACATGACGATTTGCTATCGCACGCTCGCGCTGAGCAGCCGCACCGTGCAAGGCACCCACGCCATCGCGCTCGCTGAGTCCGGCATGGAAGACGCCCTGTGGGCATTGAACAAAAACGACTGGTCCGCCTGGACCATCACCGGTTCCACTGCCACGCGCTCGATTTCCGGATTCACTTTCGACGGCGGCGTGACGGGCAACATCAGCCTGAAAGTCATCAGCTACGATGGCAGCGCCGGCACCCGCACAGTGACGGTCACGGGCACGACAACCCAAACTGATGGTTCCACGATCAGCCGCAGTCTCACGTCGACCTCCGCGCGAGCCCCCCTGTTCGTTAACGCCGTGGCTGCGACGACCAGCCGGGTGCGCTTCAGGAGCGCAGGCTCGGCTGATAGCTACGATTCTTCGCTGGGCACCTATGCCAGCCAGACTCCAGGATACTCCGCGATTATCGCGTCGAGTTCGACTTCCACGTCGTCAGCGACCGTTCAGCTCACCAACGCCCAGATTAAAGGTTACGCCGCGACGATCTCGACCGGCCCCTCCTATTCCACCAGCGCCAGACTGATTGGACCCACGACGCCGGTAACCACAAAGATCGACACGAGCCGCATCAGCACGAGTCCTTATCAGCCAATTTTTGAAGAAATCGTGCCCACGGGCGCAGGCACCCCGCTCCCGAACGGCAATGCGACCATCGGCACGGCCGGCGCGACGGCGGCACAGCTGTTCTACGCCACCGATCTCTCGCTCACCGGTTCGCAAACGCTGACGGTCGACGGACCCGTAGTCATCGTGGTGTCCGGTGATCTCTACATCACCAACACGGCCAAGATTCGCATTACGTCAAACGGCTCGCTCCGCATGCATTTGAGCGGCGACATGACCATCAACGGCAACGGAATTCAAAACGACACGCAGCGCCCGAAGAATCTCGTGATCATCTCGACCACGAATCCTTACGACACCTACGGCATGGCCACCAACACTGCCTTCTACGGGGTCATTTATACGCCGGTCAGCAGCCTCACCGTTTCCAACAGCCAGACGATCTACGGTGCCATCGTGGCAAAAGCGGTCACCTTTAACGCGTCACCGGTTTTCCACTACGACCTCGATTTGCGACGCACGGTCTTCGACGGCTTGGACACCCCCTACGCGGTCGCGGATTGGCGTGAGACCAACTGAGGCGACTGCCTCAGTAGAAACGCGACCTGACCGGCGAGCCCTGGCGGATCGCGGTGTTGTTTTCGGTTCCAGCGGAGCACCCCTACCTTCGCTGCCGGGCTGCAAAACCCTTGCTGCTCTCCGCGCGGCCGCTTTCATCGCGACCCATTATGCGCTCTCCCCTCGCGCTGAGTTTCCTCGGCTTCGTCCTCGCTAGTTCAATCTGCGCGCAAGCCGCCTCTGCTCCCGCCGCCGTTCAGCGCGCGCCATTCGGGCAGACGCCTGACGGCATCACCGTCGAACAATTCACCCTCACCAACCAACGCGGCGCGACGGCCCGCATCATCACGTTTGGCGCGATTGTCGCCGATCTTCAGATGCCCGACCGCAACGGAAAACTCGCCGGGGTCGTGCGTGAGATCGTCGCGAGCGAGCAAGGTTTTCTCCGCGGATTCAGCCAGTCCGGGGCAATTTTCGGCCGCGTGGCCAATCGAATCGCTGGCGCGCGCTTTACACTCGATGGGAAGGACTACGAGGTCACGCGTAACAGCGGCCGCAACCACATTCACGGCGGGGCGAAGAATTTCAGCCGCGTTGTCTGGCAGGCTACCCCAGCGAGCGATCCCAAGGTGGCCGCAGTGTCGCTCACCTATGTCAGCGCCGACGGGGAAGAGGGATTTCCTGGCAAACTGACGACAACGGTCACTTACACCCTGACCAACGACAACACGCTTCGCCTCGAGTATCGTGCGACGAGCGACCGACCGACGCCGATTAATCTAACCAATCATGCCTACTTCAACCTGGCGGGCAGCGGCGACGTGCTGGACCATGAGCTGATGATCAGCGCCGACCGCTTTACCGTCGTCGATGCCGAATTGATTCCAACGGGCGAGATCAAGTCGGTCGCGGAGCTCCCCGTGGATTTTAGGCGCCCGATTGCGCTCGGCGCCCGCGCCGAACAACTCAGCGCTACCCGTCGCTACGACCACAATTTTGTGATTAATCGCCGTGCGGGTGACACCTCGCTCGCGCTCGCCGCGCGCGCGCGCGATCCGCGTTCGGGCCGCGCGATGGAAGTTTGGACCACCGAACCAGGCGTCCAGCTCTACACCAGCCCGCTCGGCGCACTCGCGCCGACAGAGAAGGCCCCGCGCTTCGGTTTTTTCTGCCTCGAGACGCAACACTACCCGGATTCGGTCAACCACCCGCACTTTCCCTCGACGATCCTTCGGCCTGCTCAGACCTTCAGCTCCACGACCGAATTCCGTTTCAGCGCGAAATAATGGACGAGTGACCTCTGCGGCGCCGCGCAGAAAGACGCACCGCCGCCGCCCCGCGCGGTCGATGGAGGCATGACTCAACGCGCGACGAAAGGGGGCGGTCATTTCCTTTGAGGCTTGGCTCCTCGTGGTTGGCGGCTTGCTGCTGCTGATGGCGCTCGCGCACCCGCTGGTGCAGCGGTTGCCGATCACGCCGACGTTCATCTATCTCCTGATCGGCATCGGCCTCGGGCCGTGGTGGCTGGATGCGATTCGCATCGATCCCATTCTCCACGCGCCGTGGCTACTTCATGCGGCCGAAGTTTCCGTGATCGTCTCGTTGTTTACGGTCGGAATGAAGCTGCGGCTCCCGCTCCTCGACCGACGACTGCGACCCGCCCTTTGCCTCGCCACAGTTTCGATGATCATCACGGTGGGCTTGGTTGCGGCAGCGGGAGTCTGGCTGCTGCAGCTTCCTCTCGGGGCCGCGGTGTTGCTCGGCGGTGTGCTCGCACCGACGGACCCCGTGCTCGCCTCCGACGTGCAAACGAAGGATCCACAAGACCAGGATAAACTGCGGCTCACCCTGACCGCTGAGGGAGGGCTGAACGACGGCACCGCATTTCCGTTCGTCATGCTCGGCTTGGGGTTGCTCGGTCTCCACGATCTGGGCGAATCGGGTTGGCGGTGGTGGCTGGTCGACGGAGTGTGGGCCATCGTTGGCGGCGCGTTGGTCGGCGGCGCAATTGGGTTGGGAGTTGGGCGTCTCGTGCTGACCGTCAACGCCCGGCACAAAAATGTCTCGGCGCTCGGCGAGTATCTGGTGCTCGGCTTGATCGGGGCCTCATATGGTGCCGCCGTATTGCTGCACGCGTCCGGTTTTCTCGCCGTGTTTGCCGCCGGGGTGGCGCTGCGTTCGGTCGAGCGTGCCGTGAGCGGAATGGACCCCGCAGCGGATGCGGCTCTCGCCGAAGCCAAAGCGCAGTTGCCGGCAGTGCAACTCGCCCGCGATCCCCGCACGGCTCCCTCCTACTTCGCCGGCTCCTTGCTGGCGACCAACGAGCAGTTGGAACGCATCCTCGAGGTCGCGCTCGTCCTCGTGGTCGGGGCGGTCCTCACGGTGGCGGGATTATCCATGGACGCGCTTTGGTTCGCGCCGCTGCTGTTTTTTATCATTCGCCCGCTCGCGGCGCTGCCGCTGCTGTTGGTCGCACGCTTTACGCGCTTCGAGTTCGGCGCGATCTCGTGGTTTGGGATTCGCGGCATCGGCTCAATCTACTACCTGATGTTCGCGATCGACCGCGGCCTGCCGCCCGCCTTGGCCGACAGCTTTACCTCGCTCGTCCTCACGCTCGTCGTGTCATCGATCGTCGCGCACGGTTTGTCGGTCACTCCGTTGCTCAATCACTACGGTCGCCTCACCAAAAAAACAAAAAAGGCGGGCCCGTAGGCCCGCCGTGAAAATTACTGCGCCTGCGAAGGCGTGCTCAGGCAAACAGTTCGTCTGCCTTGAAGAAGCGCGCGAGCTCAGCCTTGGCGTTGTCGACGCTATCGGAAGCGTGCACCACATTCTTCATCATCTCGGTGCCGAAATCTCCGCGAATCGTGCCCTTCGCGGCCTTGCGCGAGTCGGTGGGCCCGAGCAAATCGCGCACCCGCTGCACGACATCGGTCCCCTCAAGTGCCATCATGACAACGGGCCGAGAGCTCATGAACGTCTCGATCTCCGGGTAAAACGGCTTGTCCGCCACGTGGGCGTAATGCTCGCGCAACAACGCAGGCGACAGTCGCGCCATCTTGCAGCCGATTACATTGAAGCCCGCCGCTTCGAACCGACTCAACACCGTGCCCACGATGCGCTTCTCCATGGCATCGGGCTTGTAGATAACGAACGTTTTCTGCATATGAACTGTCCAACGTAGCCCTCGCTTCGCGTTTGGAAAGCCTAGATTTTTCCGTGGCACATCGGACCGCTTGACGCCGAATTCGCGCCGTCGCTTCCTCCTCTGTCCATGGAATCCCCGCTTTTCCCCCTGCCGACCCGGCCCCTTCTCACCCGCCGCTCGTTCGTGGCTGGCTCCGCCTCTTTCGCCGCTGCCGCTCTCCTCTCCACCTCTCGCCTTTTGGGAGCCGCTGCGGCGGCGCCGAAATTCTCCGCGTATCCATTTTCCTTGGGCGTCGCCTCCGGCGATCCGTCGCCCGACGGCGTGGTGCTTTGGACCCGCCTCGCGCCCAAGCCGCTCGAGCCCGGCGGCGGTATGCAGGCCGAGCCGGTCGAGGTCTCGTGGCAAGTCGCCGATGATGAAGGCATGTCGCGCGTCGTGCGGTCGGGCACCGTCGTGGCCAATCCCCAGTGGGCCCATTCCGTTCACGTTGAAGTCGAGGGCCTGCGACCCGACCGTTGGTATTGGTATCAGTTCAAAGCCGGCAGCGAAGTCAGCCGGAAGGGCCGCACGCGCACCATGCCGCCCGCCAACGCCACGCCGGAGCGGCTGCGTTTCGCATTCGTCTCGTGTCAGCATTACGAGACCGGTCTCTTCACGGCTTACGATCACTTGGCTCGCGAGGACGTCGACCTGATCGTGCACCTCGGCGACTACATTTATGAAGGCGCGGCGCGCGAAAACGGCGTGCGTCGCCACAACAGCGGGGAGATCATCACGCTCGACGACTATCGCGCGCGCTACGCCCTTTATCGCCTCGATCCCGCCCTGCAGGCAGCGCACGCCATGGCGCCGTGGATCGTCACGTGGGATGACCACGAGGTGGAAAACAATTACGCCGCCGATATCATTCAGCTCACGTCGAAGAACAATCCCGCCGATTTCCTGCGCCGGCGCGCGGCCGCGTATCAGGCATATTTCGAGACCATGCCCCTGCGCCGCGCGCAGCTCCCGCGCGGCCCGGACATGCTGCTCTACCGCGACCTCAACTTCGGTCGTCTCGCCAAATTCCACGTGCTCGACACGCGCCAGTATCGTTCCGACCAGCCGCAGGGCGACGGTCGGAAGCCGACCTCGCCGGTGTTGATGGACCCGAAGGGGACCCTCCTCGGCGCGCGTCAGCGCGAATGGCTCTCCGCCGGCCTCGAACGCTCCCCCGCCGCGTGGAACGTGCTCGCCCAACAGGTGATGATGGCCCGCGTCGATCTCGACAAAGATCCCGCCGTGACCCACAGCATGGATCAATGGCCCGGCTACGAATTCGAACGGCGCCGGGTGTTGAAACATTTTCACGAGCGCAAAATCAAGAATCCCGTCGTGCTCACCGGAGACATTCACTCGAACTGGGCCAATGAACTCATCATGGATTTCGATCGGCCCGATTCGCTCAACGTCGGAGTGGAGTTCGTCGGCACCTCGATCAGTTCAGGCGGTGATGGCACGGCCACGCCACGCACCAGCGAACATCTGCTGCCAGAGAATCCGTTCATCAAATTTCACAACACCGAGCGCGGCTACGTGCGGTGTGAGGTGACGCCGACGCAGTGGACGACTGACTACAAGACCGTGCCCTATGTGACGCGCCCTGGCGCTCCCTTGCAGACTCGCGCCCGTTTTGTGGTCGAGAGCGGCCGCCCCCAGCTCCAGCGCGCGTAACCCGGGCCCGCGCCGGCTGCCGTTTGTAGGGGCGCAGACTTGCTGGGATTTCTCGTTCACCAACGAAAAAAGGGCGAAGAAAGTCTGCGCCCCTACAATCCAAGGCAACAACACCCCGGAGAGCGAGCGGCTTCGCCCACGCTCACTCCTTCAGATCTTCCGCCTTCGGCTCCGGGAGGAACTGCGTGAGGATTGCTCCGACCAAGGCGTATCCGCCAGCAACGCACGCACCGACCAGCGCGACGCGTGCAGGATCAGGTTTGTCCGAGGCCGAGAGCGTGAGCGTGATCCACGCCGCCGCGGTGCCCAGCACCCGGCCGCCGATGTTGGCCGCGAAACTCTCACCCGTGCCACGCAGGTGCACCGGGAAAACGAGCGGGATGTAATTTCCCCAGAAACTAAACTGGGCGACGGTGAAGACGCCGGCAACGAAGATGCCGGCCTTGATCAGTCCGAGACTGCTCGCGTCGTCCAGCTGCCCAGAGATCCACCAGAAAAACAGAGGGACAAAAAACAGTGAAGGGATTTGGAAGACGCGGAAGAGCGTGCGTCGGCTGACGATCACCACGGCGAGCACCGCCAACAGAAAGCGCCCAACGAGTCCGCCGATTTCCTGTGCGAGGGTGACGCCCGCCACCGCCTGATCGCTGGCGTTGCCCGCGGCCTGGCGCATGGCCCGCTGCGCGAGCCCATCGGGCTGCTTCGCGGCCTTCGCGGCCGCCATCGCCTCGCCGCCCTTTTGCTTGGCGGTCGCACGAATCGCCGCATGCCCCGCCTCGGTCGGCGTGCCGATCCGCTGCGCTCCGATAATCTGCGGCAATTGCTGAATGGCCCCGAAGGCGATGCCGTAGCTGGCCGCGAAAATCAGCGTGGTGAGCACCGTCGTCTTGCGCAGCTCGGGGGCAAAGAGCGCTCGGATGCTCGGCCGCTTGAGCGTGCCCGACTCGCGCTTCTTGAGCCACGCCGGCGACTCCGGCAGGAACGGCCGGATCAATATCAACGGGAGCGCCGGGATCACACCCGAGATCAGGGTGTAGCGCCACGCCTCGTGGCCGCCGTGAATCTCAGGCAAGCTGAGGGCCCATTTGGCCGCGAGGATGTTGGCGCCCGCCACCAATAATCCGCCGAGCGAGGAAAACGCCTGCGTGTAGCCGAGAACTTTTTCGCGCTGTTTCGGCTCGGTAAAGATTTCCGCGAGCCATGCGACGGCGGCCACAAACTCGACGCACACGCCGATAAACACCAAGCAGCGGAAGAACAGCAGTTGGGGCAGTGTCGTCGCAAACCCCGCCGCACCCGCCGCAAAAGCGTAGAGTAAGATCGAAAACGTCAGCACGCGGCGCCGGCCCAACAAATCGGTGAGATAGCCACCTAAGAGGCCGAACACGCCGCCCGCCAGCGCCGGCACAAAGAACAATGTGCGCGCCCATTTCACGTATTCTTCGCCGCCCGGTGACCAGAGCGCCGCGGCCCTCGCCTGATCCATGCCACCCGCCACCAGACTCGCCACGAGCGGCGCGCTCAGCGCGGCCAGTGCCGGCTTGATAATCAGCGGCAGCATCAGCAGCTCGTAGATGTCGAACGCGAAGCCGATGGCCGCAATGATGCAGATCAGCCATGCTGTCCGCGTGAAATCCGACTTGCCTGGCGCAGCCGGGGCGTTGCTGGAGCTCATAAAAGCCATCGTGCCGGGAATTGACGCACGACATCAAGCGGCGATTCGAGATTTTCGTGGCAGTTGTGCGCACCCCAACGTCATGCGCAACGTGCAGCCTCCACCGAACGTCAAGCCGGCGTCCGGCACCGCCCAACACCCGCCTCCCTCATTTTCCCAATGACATCCTCCCTGCGTCTCGGCCTGTTTTTCGCTGCCTCTTCCATTGCGCTCTGCGCCTCCGCCCGCGGCGAGGACGTTTCCTCCTGGCCCACATGGCGCGGCACCTCCGGGGCTGGCCTCGCCCGCGACGCCAAGCCGCCGACGACGTGGAGCGACACCCAGAATATTAAATGGAAGGCGAAAATCCCCGGAGTGGGCTTTTCGACCCCGATCGTGTGGAAAGACCAAATTTTCCTGCTCACTTCCATTGAGACATCCGAGGAGATCGCCGCTCCGACTCCGCCACCCGCTCCCGTCGAGGCGCCACCGACCGGCGGACAGAAAGGCAAGGACGGCAAAAGCGGAAAACGCGGCGGTTTCGGCGGCGGCCCCAAGCCGACGAAATTCCATGAGTTCGCCGTCGTCTCCGTCAGTCGTGCAACCGGTGCGATCCTCTGGCAGAAAACTGCGCGGCGCGAAGTCCCGCACGAGGGCCGCCACGCCACCAACAGCTTTGCCTCCGGTTCGCCCGTGACCGATGGCGAGCACCTCTACGTCTCCTTCGGCTCGCGTGGGCTGTATTGCTACGACCTGAAAGGAAACCTGAAGTGGGAGAAAGATCTTGGCGACATGCGCACGCGCGGCGGCTTCGGCGAGGGCGCCTCCCCCGCTCTCGCCGGCCCTCACCTGATCGTCCCGTGGGATCATGAAGACCAATCGTTCGTCGTCGCCCTCGACAAGAAAACGGGCGCCGAGGTGTGGCGGAAAAATCGCGAAGAACGCTCGTCCTGGTCGACGCCCATGATCCTCGAAGTCGGCGGCAAACTGCAGGCGATCATCGCCGCCACCACCCGCACCCGGAGTTATGATACGGCGACCGGCGAAATCATTTGGGAAGCGACCGGGCTCACGCCCAACGTTATCCCGATGCCTGTGACCGGGCACGGCCTCGTCTACGTCATGAGCGGGTTTCAGGGTAACGCCATCCAGGCGATCAAACTCACCTCGCGCGGCGACGTCACGGACACCGACAATATCGTGTGGAGCGCGCGCAAGAGTGCGCCCTACGTCGCCTCCCCGGTGCTCTCCGGCGATCGGCTCTATATGAGCAAGAGCACCGACGCCTACCTGTCCTGCCTCAACGCGCTCACGGGCGAGGTGCATTATCAGGATCAGCCGCTCGAAGGCCTGCGCGGCCTCTACGCTTCCCCCGTCGCCGCCAACGGCTATCTCTACGTCGTCGGCCGCGAAGGTCTGACACTCGTGCTCAAGGACAGCTCTACCTACGAAGTCGTCGCGAAAAACAAGCTCAGCGATCGCATCGACGCGTCTCCCGTGATGCTCGGCAAGGAACTTTTCCTCCGCGGCCACGAATTCCTCTACTGCATCGCGGAGGGCTGAGTCCGGGGGGAACCGTAGGAAACCGAATGGACTTTTCCGGAGCGCGGGAAGTCCGGGATTTCGCGCGCGGACCGCTGGAACGGCGAGTGGTTCGTCTGTCAGTTAAAATACAGCCGGGCACTGTCAGGAGTCACCGAAGTCTATGCGGACACAAATCCGATGGGCTCGCTTCACCCCTCAGTCCCGGCCTCGCCACTGGCAACCTCCGCGCGCTACTCCCGAGCCGCGCGGCGGAAATTTTCCCTCCTGGTAGCCGCCGGTGGGCTTATGCTCGCCGGCGGCTGTGCGACCGTTCCGGATACCGAGTTTCTCCACCGCGCCACGCCGAAACAAATCGCGGATTTCAAGAACGCCTGGGGTCCCATCCCCGCCCGCACCAGCGCCGCGGTGTTGGCGGAGTTGAAGCGCAAGACAGGCGATCTCGACATTCTCGATCGCCAGGTCGCCATCGAGCAGGCCGTGGTCGGGGAGCCGCTCGTGCTGGGAAACAAGGTCAGCTTGCTGCAGGACGGGCCCGAGACTTATGGAGCCATGCTCGCCGCGATGCGGCAGGCGAAGAGCACGATCAACTTGGAGTTTTATATCATCCGAGACGACGCGACGGGGCGGACCTTCGCAGACCTGATGATCGAGCGCAGCGCGGCGGGTGTGAAGGTGAACGTGATTTACGACAGCCTCGGCTGCATCACGACCCCCAAGGCCTACTTTGAGCGACTGCGGCAAGCCGGCGTTCAGGTCGTGGAGTTTCATCCGATCAATCCGCTGGCGGCGAAAAAAGGGTGGGAACTGAACCACCGCGATCACCGGAAGCTGCTGATTGTCGACGGGCGCACCGCCTTTCTGGGCGGCATCAACATCGACGATGTCTATGCGACCAGTTCGTCGAGCAACGATAGTGGATCGGACACGGGTGGCGGTGGTGGCAGCGGTGGAAGCGGTGGAAGCGGTGGCGGGAGCGGCAGCGGCCGAAGTGGCGGAAAGAAAGACGAGAAGCGCGCTGGCTGGCGCGACACGGACATCCAAATCGACGGCCCGGTTGTCGCAGATTTCCAAAAGTTATTTCTCCAAACGTGGGAGAAGCAAAAGGGCCCGCCGTTAACGAAAGAGGACTACCTCCCAGTGATCCCGCCCGCGGGAAAAGAAATTGTGCGCGCGATCGGGAGCACGCCCGACGACGCCTACAGCTCGAGCTACCTGACGCTCGTCGCCGCGATGATCAACGCGGAGAAACAAATCTATATCACGAACGCCTACTTCGTGCCCGATGCGCAGGTCGTTGAAGCACTGCTCGGCGCTGCGGGGCGCGGAGTGGACGTGCGCTTGATTCTACCGAGCACGACAGATTCGCGCTCCGCCGCGTTCGCCGCTCACTCCCATTACAGCAAGCTGCTCGAGGGCGGCGTGAAAATCTATGAACGCGGCGGCGCGTTGCTCCATTGCAAGACCGTGGTGATCGACGGGGTCTGGTCATGCGTGGGCTCGAGTAATCTCGATTGGCGCAGTGCGGTGGATAACGACGAACTCAATGCCGTGATTCTCAGCCCAGAATTTGCGCAGCAGATGCAGGCGACCTTCGCGCTCGATCAGTCGAAGTCTAAACAGATTCATCTCGACGACTGGAAACAACGCCCCTTCCGCGATCGCATGAAGGAATGGTTCTTCCGGCTCTTCGGCCGACTCCTTTAAGCGGCAGAAAAGCTTCGCCGGCCGCGCCGTCCCAGTTACCACCCGGGCGCAGAAAAACTCCGCCGGCCCGCCCAAATTCTCGCTTGCGCTCCGGTGCGAATCCTTGCTTCTTCTCGCCCTCTTTCGTGCACCCGTAGCTCAATTGGATAGAGCGTCTGACTACGGATCAGAAGGTTTGGGGTTCGACTCCCTACGGGTGCACCAATTAACCCAGAACGAGTTACGAGAGTTTAGAGGCTCCGGACGATTGATAGACCTTGGCTAATCTTGTCAAAATGCCGGGCGGGGACTAACCGGTTTGGTTGGGGTCGCCACCTCCCCGGGGGATCGCCTTGCGCCACATAGGACTTTTCCCGGAGTATGCTGTCCGAATCTCTCACATGGAAATCACCTCCCCGGAAGCCATGGCGAAGTTTGCGGACGACGTTCGTCAGCAAGAGCAGCCGTTTGTGACCGCCGCCGCCCAGACCTTTGAGGCGCTGTTTCGCTCCGAATACCGCCGCCTCCGGGCTGCCGCGCTCGAGAGTGGCGAGAACACGGC
>JANPIT010000807.1:0-3173 GCA_031425115.1 Opitutaceae bacterium
GGCATCGCCAAAGTCGCCATTCGCAACCGCGAGTGTCGGAGTGCGTTCGTCGAGCAAATTGGAAGCGTTGGGAGGCACCGATGAATCCAGAGAATCCGATTTGCAACTTCCTTTTCCCATCGTTCGCAGATAACCCTCACCCCATGGACAGGCATACCTCCTCGGTCGAACTCCTCGAAGCCCGCATCGCTCCCGCCGGATTGGTCAAGATCTCCCTCAGCGGAGGAACCGTGTCCATCACGGGCGACGACCTGGACAATCAGATCACGATCACGCCGCTGAGCCCTGGGGTGCTGGAAATCAGCGCGGTCGCGGGCACGCAACTCCAGCTCGGCAAAGGGTCGCCAACGACCTCACCGGTGCAAGTAACCGGCTACACCAAAGATCTGAAAGTGGTTCTCGGGCGGGGCGCCGATCAGGTGACCCTCGCGGCGGGATCCTACCTTGGAGGGGTGTTGCTCGACGGGGGTATCGGGAATAACGAATTCACCTACGCGGACGTGTCCATCCCGGGCAATTTCAGCATTCTCACCAAAGAGGGGAACGACACCGTCAACGCGACCGGCACTCTCAGGGTGGGTCGCAGCGACACGATCAACCTCGGCAACGGCCTCAATGAAATCACCAGCACGGGCAGCGAGTTCAGCGTCGGCCAAAAACTCACCATCCTCGGAGGCAACGGGGCGGATGACTTTTTTCTGACCGCCACCAAGGTGTTTGTGGGGAGTGATGCCAAGCTCGGTCCGGGACAGAACATCGACTCTCTGACCTTCCGCGCGACCGATACCCTGGAGATCGGAGGGAAGCTGGAGGTGGTTGGCGCGGAAATCTCCAGTGCATCCTCTGGGAACGCGGGCAATGCCGGAAATCTGGCGAATTTCACGGTCGGCTCGGACAATCTCGCCAGCGTCCGCGGCGCGGTCATTTTTAAGACCAAAAATGCGAGCGGCGGTTTCAACTTTGGCGGGACGAATAGCACCACCGTGGGCGGTAAATTCTCCGCCAAGATCGGTGCGAGCGGCGACGTCACGATCACCGGAAAGGAACTGCTCCTTTACGGCGACGTGTCGATCAGCGCTAAGGGTGGTATGAAGGTGACGATCCAGCCAGCGACGAGCTATTTCTTGGCTGGGAAGTTCATCTTCGTCGGAGACGGAGGAGTGGACAGGATCAACATGGTGGCGAACGGCGTGATCATCGGGGGTGCGAAGTTTGACCTCGGTGATGGCGGCGCGGGACAGGTCCTCAATTTTGGCGGCGCGAGTGGGGGTACGGCGTCGGTCCTCGGCCCACTGAGCATCAAGCAGGGAGTCAAGACACCCACCGCGACCAGCGCGACGAATCTGGCCCGGATCGTCGTTGGCGGTAAATTTTCGCTCAGCACCGGAGCCGCGGATGACACGGTAAAGATGGACGATTTCGTGATTCGCGGGGCATCGAGCATCTCGACGGGAGGGGGAGCGGACCATCTGCTGGTGGAGACCCTGGGACTAGCAGGGGCGTCGCAATTCGTGGGCGCTCTAAAGGCGAAGCTCGGCGATGGCGAGGATCGGGCGACGTTCGGCGTGAGTGGCGCCGGCAATGTGGTTGCGTTCACCGTGGCGAGCACGCTCGACGCGGGCGGCGGCACCGATGCGGTGGAGAAGCTCGACCCACTACTGACGGTGACGAACGACGAGGGGATGTAGTTCGAGCCATTGACTTTCAACGGAACGGCGCAAAGAAAACGACTGATTTTCCGCGTTGAAGCAGGTTCCCGGCTGCATCACCCTCGGCGCCCAGACCGGGGGAAGTTCCGGCTACCCACGCGCCATCGACCTCGGCAACGGCACCGCCGTCGCCGTCCCCCGCTGGCAGGCGCTCCGGCTGGATAGCACTTGCTTCGAAGGTGATCGTCTTGGTCGCCCGGCGGCACCACAGCCGGAACTTGCCATCCACCCAGCCGGCGGCTTCCACCGCGGGCTCGGGGTGGATCCAGGTGCAGCCGTTGCGTCCTTCTTCGGTAACTATGAGGGATTCCCGCAGTTTAACAATATCCTCAGCAACAAGGGTTTGCAGATCCTGCGTGGACTTTATGCGCAGAAAATCGCTCGGCTTTTTGCCGAACGCGCGGCAAAACCGCGTGAAGTTCAGGTAGCCATCAGCACGCCGGAATTCGATGGGGTGATCCTGGTAATGTTCGATTATGATGAGTCATTCGTCATCGCGCCCACCGCACCGGAGACGGTCAGAACGGGGATCGGCCTCGGGGAGTGAGGGGGTTTGGCCTTCTCGCAGACTCGATTCTCGACTCCTTTACACTCCACTCGGGATGACCCAAGCATGAGTTTCTAGACAGTCACTTAAGGAAAAACCGCGCGGTAGAAACGCCGGGGCGGGAGTGGGGGCGGGTCGATGATTTCCAAAACGCCCGAGGCGTCCGCAGGGAAGGTGGCGATGGTCTCCCAGACGATCGGCTGCGTGCCGAGGTCGTCGGTGGATTGCACGCGGTAGGTGCGGCCCGGCACGCCGGTGAAGGCGAGCCGCGCTTGATTCGCGCCATCGCCGCCGGGCGCGGGTTCGAGCGTGATCATCGTCGCGTCGCTCGGCGGCGCTCTGGTGAGAATGATCACGCTCACGGTGCCGGTGGAGGTGCCGCCGAAGGCGTCGGTGATCGTGTAGCTGAAGCTGTCCGGGCCGGTGAAGCCGGACGCGGGATCGTAGAAAACATAGCCATTCGCGCGGGAAATCGTGGCCTGGCCGGACGACGCGGCACCGACCGCGACGAAGGCGAGCGGGACGCCGTTCGGGTCGGCGTCGGTGTCATTGGCGAGCAGCGCGCTTTCCAGCACGCTGACGCTACGCGCCGGGAAGCGCGCGATGCTGTCGGCCACGGCGGTGGGCGCGATGTTCGCGCGCTCGACGGCGCCGATGTCGATGCGTCCATCGAGCACGCGGGCAAAGCCGCGCGCATCCAAGAACCCTGCCGCAGGCTGGATCGCCGGGTTGCCGCCGTTGCGCGCAGGGCTGTCCTGGCGCGGCAGGCAGGTGCGCAGCGGGCCGCCGTTGTTCACCGCTTGGTCCAGTTTCACCTGCCCGCTGAAGAGTCCGGCCTGGTCGCCGGTCTGCGTGAAGCTCCCAATGCCGCTGCCCACGCCGATCAGGTTCCAGCCGTTGGACTGAATGGCCGCCCC
>JANPIT010000808.1:0-3984 GCA_031425115.1 Opitutaceae bacterium
TCGGCTCCCGCGGCGAGCAACCAGCCGGCGTCGGGCGACAAATTGATGTTGCGCGGGAAGGCGCCGCGGACCGGCTGCACTTGCGTAACGCGTAAGGCCGCAGTCGCGGGATCGGCAAGATAAGCGGTGACGGTGTCGCTACCGCGGTTCGACGAATAAACAAACCGGCCGTTCGGGTGCACGAGAATTTCCGCGCCGGAATTGTGGGTTTCTTTGGCCTTCGCTTCCGCGCTCAGTGCCGGCGTGGTGGCGATTTGCTTCGCGGCACCAGCGGCGGCGTCCCAAGCGAAGGTAGTCACGGAGAGTGAGAGTTCGTTGAGCAGGTAAATAAATTTTCCATCGGGCGAGAAGCGCATGTGGCGCGGGCCGCCGCCCGGGACCGACGCCGCGAAGCCGTGGCGCTCCAGCGCAGGCGTCTCGAGGTTGATCCGATAGATCACGATGCCGTCGAGACCGAGATCGGGCACGAGCGCGAATTTTCCATCGGGCGAAAAACCGACCCAATGGGCGTGCGGTTTTTCCTGCACCGGTTTCACGACCGCCGATCCGCCCTGATGCTTGATTACCTGCGCGGTTCCCAGCTTACCGTCCGCATCGAGGGGGAAGAGCGCGGTCGAGCCGCCGCCGTATTGTGCGGTAAGCAGAAATTTTCCGCTCGGGTGCACCGCGATGTGGGCGCCACCGCCGTCACCGGTCGGGGCTGAGTTGATGACCTCGAGCGGGCCACTGCCCGTGCCGAGCTTGTAACCGATCGCGCCCGGCCCGCCCGGAAAATTCGCAACCGCGTAGAGTTTGTCGCCGGCCGGATGGAGGGCGAGAAAGCCGGGCGCGCCGACCTCCGCCGCAAGCTCGGCAGGAGTGAATTTGCCATTCGCCGAATCGAACGTCGCGCGGTAAATGCCTTTCGCGCCGGGACCGCCGGTGCCGAAATAAACCGGGACGGGCGCCGCGAGGAGCATCGCGCTCGTCACGTTTGCCACCGTCAAACACGCCGCAACTTTCAGCCAAGGGTATCGTTTCATCGCCCGAACTCTGGGCGGTTGCCCCTCGCGCGCCAAGCCTGGACGTAGGGATGTCGGCCGACTGCCATACGCCTGTCGATTGAACGTGGGTCCGCGGCACACCCAGCTCGCCGGCGACGGTCCTGAGCGCGAGCGCGGCGAGCAGCCAGCGGGCGTGAATGGGACGTGCGCTTGCGCGCGGAGTAGCGGGGTTCGCGCCCTCCCGCGCGAAACCGACGGAATTCGTCATGCCGCAGCCTACGCGATGTGGAGCCGGTGGCGTTATGGCTTGGCCGCCCCAGTTCGTGGGGGAAAAGACCCGTGGGTCTTCCGCCCTTTGAGCATGGCGGAGTGTCCCGGTCGCCCGGCGGAGATTTCCCGGGAGGCGGTGACGCGCCCAACCGCCGGACGGCTGCGCGGACCCGGCGGCGTTATCTAGGCGATGTCCTCACTTCGCCGAGCTGAGGTCGGCGCACACCAGTTCCCGATCGCTACGAGCGAAGATATGACGATACGCGAAGGCGGGGTGCGACCACGTGACCATTCGGCCGCGCGGGCCCTGTTCCGGCGTGGGCTCGAGTAGCCGCGCGCGGGTGAGCTCGTGGTAGCCGGTGGCGTTCTGCTGAGCCAGAATCAGATTGCCCTGCTCAGTGAAGATCCAGGCGCGGTCGCCCGTTTCGCCGGCGCGCACGAGGTGCATCGTGGCGTGCCAGGCTTTGGGCATCGTGGCGACCGTTTCCCACTGCCGCTTGCCGGTCATGAGATCGAGGCAACGCAGCTCGCCGTCGGTCTGCACGCCAATGACCAGGCCGTTCATCACGAGTGGATCCGGAATCACGGGCGACAGCGTGTCGTCGGTGCGCGGCCGCCGACCGCGCTCCCAGATGACGTCGAATCCCAATTGGTCCTGCTTGAGTCGATAGAGGTAGGAGCCGGCGTGCGCGTTGGTGAAAAACATCAGATCGCCCTGGACCACGGGCGCCGGAATCGCGATCGGCCAGCTGCCCTTCGGTTGATCGTGACTCCAGCGGAGCGTGCCGTCCGCCGGTTCGAAGGCGACGAGACGATAACCGAGTGCCATCACGATCAATCGGCGGCCGGCCTGCTCGATCGCGATCGGCGGCGAGTAGGATGCTTCGTCGGGAAATGCCTTCCAACGCTCCGCGCCGGTCGTGCGATCGAAGGCCACGACGCACGCTTCGCCGGCTCCGCCGATCTGCGTGATCACGAGCTCGCCCTCGATGATCGGGTGGGCGGCGATGCCCCACTTGGGCATGCGGATGCGATACTCCCGCAACAGGTCGCGTTGCCAGATGACTTTGCCCGAGACCGCGTCGAGGCAGTGAATATTCCCCGCCGCACCCAGAGCATACGCGCGCCCCTCGTGCACAGTCACTGCGGCGCGCGGCCCCGCTTCGTAGGTGAAACTTTCATACGAGCACGGATATGAAACTTCCCAGAGCTTCGCGCCGGTTTTCCAGTCAAGACAGAGCACGCGTTCGGTGGAGGAGTCCTTGACGAAATCGGTCACGTAGACGCGGCCCGCGGCGACACTCGGGCTGCTGTAGCCCGGGCCGATCGGGACCGACCAGCGCAGAGGAATGGTGTCGCCGGCGAATTTTTCCACGATGCCCGTCTCGCGCCAGATTCCGTCGCGTTGGGCGCCGCGCCATTGGGGCCAGTCCAATCCGTCCGGTCGCGCCGGCGCTGCGGCCACGGCGAGTGCGCTGAAACAAGTCGCTAAGAGGGCCGCGGTCGCGCGCGGCAGGGAGTAAAGTGCGGGCACGTTTCACACTTCGGCGAAATCACGAAACGCGTCGAGGCGGAAAGCCGGCCGAAGCGAACGAGCCCTCCATGCGTTGTAGGGGTCGCGTCGGCATGACTGTGAGCGCCATACGGAGACTCGCATTTCACGAACGAGTCGGTCCAGAGTTCGGCCGATTCGCTACCCCCATGTTTACCCTCATGAAATTTGCATTCGGTTTCCTTTTTTTGCTCCTGCTGCGAGTCAGCGCGGCCGAGGCGTCCTTCGATCAATCGCGCGTGCCGCTCGAGGTGGACGCGCCGAAAGCGGGCATGACGAAGATCGTGCTGCTCGCGGGCGGGCCGAGCAGCAAGGCGATGGCGCATGAGTATTTCGCGGGGTGCGCGCTGCTCATGGACTGGCTGAAACAACAGCCGGGCGTGTGGCCCGTGATGGCGCGCGAGTGGCCGAAGGATGAGCGCGTGTTGGCGGACGCGAAGTGCGTCGTGTATTTCGGCGACGGCGGCGGCAAGCAGCCGTTTGCGGAGCCGAAACGCTGGGCGGAGTTTTCGAAATTGATGGAAGGCGGCGCGGGGCTGGTTCTGTTGCATCAAGGGATGGATTTTCCGGTCGGCCCCGATGGCGCAAAAATCAAGGGCTGGCTTGGCGCCGTATTTCATAGCGACATCGGCAGCCGCGGCCACTGGGACATGGAGTTCACGAAAATCCCGGCGCACGACGTCACACGCGGCGTAAAGCCTTTCGCGGCGCCGGCCGATGGCTGGCTCTACAATCTGCACTTCGCGGAGAAAGGCGTGACGCCCCTGCTCGTCGGTGCGGTGCCCGACAAATCGCGCTCGACCGTGGATGCAAAGAAACACCACGGCCGCGATGAAGTGATCGCCTGGGCTTACACGCGGCCGGATGGCGGACGCGGTTTCGGTTTCACCGGCGCTGATCTGCACAACAGCTGGAGCTACGAGAGCCAGCGCACGCTGGTCCTCAACGGCATACTCTGGGCCGCGAAATTGCCGGTGCCGGAGGGTGGGGCGAAGGCGACGTTCGACGCCGCGAGTCTCGAGCGAAATCTCGACGACAAGCGGGCAGCCGCCGCCGCCGCTGCGGCCGCTGCCGCCGCCAAGAAGAAGAAAAAGTGACGAGTGCGTCCGGCAGACCGCGAAACCGCTGATGAGCGCGAGCGCACGCTAAGCCACAGCGTGGCGGGGGGCCGAGGTGGGC
>JANPIT010000809.1:0-1646 GCA_031425115.1 Opitutaceae bacterium
CCAAGGCTCGGGCGGACTCACCCAGGTTCACCGCCTCGTCGTCCGTCGCATCGTGCTCCCGAAATACCGGGTGACGGTGAACAGCAACCATCCGACCGAACAGGCGTTCGTGTCGTTCAACAACGTGCCGAACGCGTTCACCGCGCCGGCGAATTCCGGAGCCACGAGCACGCCGGAAATCCTCGGCGGCCGGCTTATCACCATCAACCGCGGCACGGCGTGGCCGGGCGTGGAGGCGTTGCGCTTCCACCTCCGCGAGAACGCCACCGTCACCGTCCAATGAAAAACTCTCTTACACTGTTCCGACCGATCTTGATCCTCACTCTCTTCGCCGCGGCCAGCACGAAACTGCCCGCCTTCAACTGGCCGGGCGGAACGATGACGATTCCGGTTGTCTGCACCAGCAACGAGGAATTTGCCGGCTACGTCCCATCGAGCCCATGGGGCAGTTCCAACTTTACCAATGATCCGGTGTTGGAACTGCGCGACAGCGGATCTAACGTCGTTGCGCAGTTTGTCGTCACGGGCGGAGGGGGCGATTGGTTTGATGGCGGTAGTCGCAGCGGCAGCGCCACCTTCACCGCACCGGCTGGAAGCTACACCCTCGTCGGGCGGAGGGGGACGCGTCACCAGCTCATTTCGGGCGAGGGCTGGTCGGGTTGGACGCTGACGTTTTCAAGCATTCCCGATCCGACGCCGCCGCAAACGCCGAACTCAAGACCCACCATCGCGTGGAATACGATGCCCGGCACCGTCGCGAGCGGCCAGAGCTATACGATCTCGGCTCACGGTCACGACGTGGACGGCAATCTCACCAACGTAAATGTCTATCGCGACGGCGCGGACTACGCGTTGGCGGGCGGCGGAAACGGCACCGACAATGACTCCGGTAATTCCAGCACTGATACGGGTCCTCAGACCATTACCTTTACCGCCAATGCAGTTGACGCCCTCGGTGCTGCATCCGCCACGATTTCTCAGACCGTCACGATTGCCGCGCCACCGGCGGTGACTGCCTCGATCAGCGCCAGCCCCATGAGCGCCACTGCTCCCGGTTCGTCTACCATCACCTGGTCCAGCGCCAACGCGACGACCGTGTCAGTGAGCGGCACGGGCATTGCTAGCTCGGCCACAGGCGGGAGCCAGGCGGTGAGTAGTCTCGCGGCCGGCACCCACACCTACACGATCAGCGCCGAAGGCCCGGGCGGCCCCGCGACGCAGACTGCGACCGTGATCGTCTCCGCAGCGCCCAACACCGCGCCCACCATCGCGTGGAATACTACTCCCGGCACCGTCGCCAGTGGCCAGAGCTACACGATCTCCGCTCACGGTCACGACGCCGACGGCAACCTTACCAACGTTAATGTCTATCGTGACGGCACGGACTACGCGTTCGCGGGTGGCGGCAACGGCACCGACAACGACTCGGGCAATCCGAGCACCGACACCGGGCCGCTCACGATTACTTACACCGCCGTCGCCATCGACGCGAACGGTGTTCGTTCAGGGACGATTTCTCAAACGGTCACGGTCAGCGCCCCGGCATTGGTTTCGGCGTCCATCAGCGCAAGTCCGACGAGCATGGCGGCTCCCGGTTCGACCACGATCTCGTGGATCACTGCCAACGCGACGGCAGCGTCGGTCAG
>JANPIT010000810.1:0-17299 GCA_031425115.1 Opitutaceae bacterium
CGGCACGCCGGTCCGCGTGATCGGCTGGACCGGCACGCCGGAGAGCGGCGCGACGTTCAGGGCGGTGAAAAATTCGCGCGAAGCCGAAAAAATCGCCGAGGAAGAACAGTTGCGCGTCAAAAAAGTCGCGACGACCGCCGCCGCCGTGCCGAAGGAAGTCTCGGTCGAGCAGCTCTTTGCCAATATCGCGGCCACCCAGGCCAAGGTGCTCAAGGTCATCATCAAGACCGACGTGTTCGGTTCGTCCGAGGCGGTCCGGAACATCCTCGAAGGCATCAAGAGCGCCAAGGTTTCGCTCGAAATCGTTTCCATTGAGGTGGGTCTCGTCACGAAGAACGACATCGCGATGGCCGGATCGACGGGCGCGACGGTGATCGGTTTCCACACCAAGCTGGAGAACGGCGTGACCCCGCTCGCCAAGCATCACGGGGTGCGAATCGAGAGCTACGATATCATCTACGAGATGGGTGACAAAGTCCGCGAGATGATGGCGGACCTGCTCGATCCGGATATCAAGGAAATCAAAACGGGTGCCGCGGAAGTCCGCCAAGTGTTCCCGCTCGCCAAGGGTTTCGTCGCCGGCTGTCTCGTTACCGAGGGCAAGATCAACCGCAATGCCGCCGCCCGGCTGCGGCGCGGCAAGGAAACGGTGCACGAAGGCAAGATCAGCACACTCAAGCGCTTCAAGGACGACGCGAACGAAGTTCGTGCCGGCCTCGAGTGCGGTATCAAGCTCGACGACTTCAACGGCTACCAAGCGGGCGACGTCATCGAGTGCTTTGAAGTGCAGAAGGTCAGGGCTTCGCTCTAATCATTGGAATATCCGACTGCTCGTTGGGTGACTTCCGAGCGTGCCGCGATTTGCCAGTGGACGATAAGCGATAAGTGTTAAGCGACAATCCGATCCTTCCCGTGAGCAACCGCACCATCCGCGTCAATGAGCTCGTGCAGCGCGAGCTGAGCGACATCCTGCGCAAGCGCTACCAGAGCGAATCGGTGGCGGTTACGATCACGGACGTGCGTGTTTCGCCCGATCTACGTGATGCCAAGGTGTATATTTCCGTGGTCGGCACCGAGGAATTTGCCGAGGAAAAGCTGCGATGGCTTCGCAACCAAGCGAACGATATTCGCGAGGAAGTCAGCCGGCGGATCGTGCTAAAGTATCTGCCGAAGTTCGAATACATCCTGGATCATTCCGCCATTCGCGGGGCGCGCATCCTGCAAGTGCTCGATGACATCAATCATCCGCGTGCTGAAGAGAACAACGAGGACCGCGAGGCCAAGGAATAGTGTGGGCGCCGCCGAGGAAAAATTCTATCCGGAGCTTTCGGCCCAATTCGCGGCTCTCCTGATCTCGCTTGCGGGGAAAAAAATTGCGGTCGTCGGTCACGCGCGGCCCGACGGCGATTGTATTGGTTCACAGGTGGCGCTGGCCCGCGTGCTGGCGGCGCGGGGCTTTGATGTCATTTGTGTGAACGCCGACCCGGTGCCGCGGCGTCTGCAGTTTTTGACGCGTGGAATGGTTTTTCACCGGACCGATGAAATCATCGGTCAGCTGCAGGATCGGGCCGCGATCTTTGTCGATTGCGCGGATCACGCGCGTCCCGGTGAGCGACTCAAGGGCTACTACGCCACGCCGGCCGCGGTGGTGGATCACCATCTTTCCAACGGAGGATTCGCGGGGATCAACCTGCTCGACAGTGACTCGGCGGCGACATGCGAGATTCTAGCGGGGATGTTTTTCGACAACGGACTGCCGGTGGATGCGCAGAGCGCGGCCGCACTCTATACGGGTATTCTCACGGATACGGGGCAGTTTCGCTTCAACTCCACGTCGCGGCGGTGCTTCGTGCTAGCGGGTGAATTGGTCGCGCGCGGCGCGAAACCGGCCGAGGCGGGTTACGAGCTCTACGAACGCGAGTCCGTCGGAAAGCTGGACTTGCTGCAGCACTATCTCGCCTCGCTCACGTTTGAGTGTGGCGGCCGCCTTTGCGTGGGCACGCTGCCACCCGGGATTTTCGAGAAAACCGGCTCAACGAGTGAGGACACAGAGGGGTTGGTCGACTACGCGCGCAGCATCGAGGGTGTGGAGATTGGCGCGTTGATCGAGACGCGAGCGGACGGCAGCGTGAAAGCCAGCTTGCGAGCGAAAGATCCGGTGTATCGGGTCGATCTGGCTGCGGCGTGTTTCAACGGCGGGGGCCATGCGTGCGCCGCGGGGTTGAACCTGAAAACGGGGACTGAAAATTTTCACGCCCGCCTCGTCGAGGTGCTGGCGCAACGAATTGCCGCGGGTGACGCGGCGCGCCAACGTTAAGCCGCATGCTTCAGCAGCCGAAGGAAATGGAGGGCATCCTCCTGGTGGACAAACCGCGCGACCACACGTCGCATGATGTCGTCGCGCGTCTGCGCGGGAAGCTGAAGATGAAGCGTATCGGCCACGCGGGGACGCTCGACCCGATGGCGACGGGACTGCTGATCATCCTCGTGGGCAAGGCGACGCGGGTGTCGCAGTATCTGGTCAGCTTGGACAAGGAATACGAGGGGACGGTCGAACTTGGCAAAGTGACTGACACCCAGGACGCGGACGGTGAGATGATGGAGACGCGGCCGGTGCCGGCGTTTACCGAGGCCGAGGTGAAGGCCGCGATCCAGAGCTTCCTCGGTGATCAATACCAGACGCCGCCCATGTATTCCGCGATTAAGATCAATGGCGTGCCACTTTATAAAAGCGCGCGCAAGGGCGAGGACATCGAGCGCGAGGCGCGTTTCATCCGGGTGATGAGTTGGGAGCTGACGCGCTTGGCGCTGCCGCATCTCGATTTTCGCATGCGAGTGACCAAGGGCACCTACGTGCGCACCCTGGCGCACGACCTCGGGCAGAAACTGGGCTGCGGCGCGCACCTCTCCGCGCTGCGGCGCACCGCGACGGATAAGTTCAATGTGTCGCAGGCGCTAACCTTCGACCAGATCCAGGCGATGACACTTCCGGAGATTGAGAAATGCTTGATCGCGCCGCGCGACGCGGTGCCAAGCCTTGTCTTGTGAGATGAGCTGGACGGGACAGCCTGGATGGGCTGGAGCGCGGACACCGGAGCCGCGCTTTAATATCGTGCTGCAGGATCAAGGGGCGGGAGCGGCATGCACACGATGAAACTGCCGGCGGAGCTTTCCGGTCTGGCTGAAGCGGCGTTGCTGCCCGCGCGTCCGCTGCATCTGGCGATCGGGATCTTCGATGGCGTGCACTTGGGTCACCGCGCGGTGGTGACCACGGCAGCGGAGGCGGCGCGGGCGGACGGAGGGATCGCAGGCGTGCTGACGTTTTGGCCGCACCCGAGCGCGCTCTTTCGGCCGGAGGACCCAACCCAGCTGATGCAGGACGCGTCGACGAAATCGCTGCTGCTGATCGATGCGGGAGTCGACGTGGTAATCACCCAAAGTTTCACGCCCGAATTGGCGGCGGTGGAGGCGGACGCGTTCTTAGGATGGTTGAAACAGCGGTTGCCGCACCTCGTGGCGGTTTATGTGGGTGAAAATTTTCGCTTCGGCTGTGGCCGGCGAGGCGATGCGGCGTTGCTGCTGGCGAGCGGGCGAACCTTGGGCGTGCGCGTGGTTAGCGCGCCGCGCGTGGCATTGGAGGGCGAGCCGATCAGCAGCACGCGGGTGCGGGCGCTGCTGATCGCGGGTGAGATCACGGCGGCAAATGCGTTGCTCGGTTATTCCTATTTCACTGCCGGCACCGTGACGCCGGGGAAACAGCTCGGGCGCACCATTGGATTTCCGACGTTGAACATACCGTGGGCGCCGCAGTTTCGACCGCGCTTCGGGGTGTATGCGGTGCGAGTGCGCTGCGAATGTGAAACGGAAAGTTTGCCCGGTGTGGCCAATTACGGCGTGCGGCCGACCGTCGAAAACACGCTCGAGCCGCGGCTGGAGGTTCACGTGCTCGGCCCCTGCTCGATCAGGGAGGGGGATGCGGTGCGGGTGGAGTGGTTGCAGTTCCTGCGGCCGGAAATGAAGTTTGCGGGGCTGGAAGAATTGCGGGCACAGATTGCGCGGGATCGCGCGGCCGCCGTGGAGTTTTTTGCCCGGTAAGGTTGCGAGATTTTTCCTTGCGCTGCACCGTGGCGGTGGCGTTACTCCCCGGCTCCGATTTTCGGACCTTTAGCTCAGTTGGTTAGAGCGTTTCGTTGACATCGAAAAGGTCACTGGTTCGAGTCCAGTAAGGTCCACCATCGGTCTTAAAACCCGCACCTCCAAGTGAGTTGCGGGTTTTTATTTGTGCGATTATTTTTTTTTGGCAACGCGCTGTCAAACGCGACAGCGAGGATCGTTACGTCCCGTGAGCAGGCAGGATGTGACCGTGTATCCTTGGTTCGATTCCTAGGCGGCGGGGCAAACTCACTTGAGCTTCGCCGCGGTTTCTTCGGGAAGTTCTTCCAGAACCACTGACCCCGGCGAGTGCGCTGCGCTGCAGTTTAGCTTGGGCCGCAGCAGCGACAGCACCACGGACCCGGCGAGGATTAGCACGATGACGCCGAGCGAGACCAGCGTGTCTATTTTCCACGCGGTGTGCGCGAGGAGCATCTTTACGCCCACAAACGTGAGCACCATGCCCAGGCCGATCTTGAGGTAGTGGAATTTATTCATCACCCCCGCGAGCGCGAAGTAGAGGGAGCGGAGGCCCAGGATCGCGAAGACGTTCGAGGTATAAACAATGAATGGATCCGTGGTGACGGCGAAGATGGCCGGGATCGAATCCACGGCGAATATCACGTCGGAAACTTCAACCAGCAACAGCACCACGAAGAGCGGGGTGGCCATGCGGACGCCGTTCTCGCGGACGAAGAATTTGTCTTCACGATAACCGCTGGTCACCGGCATCAGCTTCTTGAACCACTTCACGATCGGGTTGCGCTCGGGATGAATCTGCTCCTCGCGTTTTACGATCATCTTGATCCCGGTCAGAACGAGGAACGCGCCGAAAACGTAGACGATCCACGCGAACTTTGTGATGAGCACCGTGCCCGCGATGATCATGATGGCCCGCAACACCAGTGCGCCGAGGATGCCCCAGAACAGCACTCGGTGCTGAAACTGCGGAGGCACGGCGAAGTATGAAAACAAGAGCGCGAAGACGAAGATGTTGTCCACGCTCAATGAATACTCAATGAGGTAGCCGGTCGTGAATTCCAGCGCCTTCTGCGCCCCGGCGTAATTCCAGATGCCGAGAGCGAACAGCAGCGCCAGCGTGACCCACGCAACCGTCCAGGCAATCGCTTCGCGAAACGAGACGACGTGCGACTTGCGATGAAAAACCCCGAGGTCCAGGGCGAGCATCACCAGGACGAAGGCGTTGAATCCGATCCAGAGCCAGTGTGAGTCAGTCATGAAAGGGAATCGCTGTTGCGCTGGCCTTCAACTGCGCGAAGGCACGACTCGATCAATCGAACGATCGCGACGGGGCAGGGCACGTCGGGCCGGAGAATGAGATTCATGCGCCACGTTATCACGACGCTCGAAATTCAACTAATACATAGTTTGACGCTCATTGTTAGGTTAATCTTAAGTCACGTCACTCGACGATGGATTGGCTGAATTATCATCACCTCCGTTATTTTTGGATGGTGGCCCGTGAGGGCGGGCTGCGCCAGGCAGCCGAGAAGCTTCATGTGTCGCCGCCTTCGATCTCGGCGCAAATTCGGGACTTGGAAGTCGCGCTTGGCGAAAAACTATTCCGCCGCAATGGACGCGGTAACGTGCTGACCGACGTCGGCCAGGTGGTGCTGCGCTACGCCGATGAGATCTTCAGCCTCGGCCGCGAGCTAGGGGACGCCGTCAAGCAGCGTCCGACGACCCGCGTCCTCCGGCTGCACGTGGGGGTGGCGGATTCTTTCCCCAAGCTCGTGACGCAGCAGATCCTGCGTCCGGCGTTCGCGCTGCCGCAGCAGATCCAGCTGATCTGCCGGGAAGGCAAGGTCGAGGATCTGCTCGCACAGCTCGTGGCGCATCGGCTCGATGTGGTGTTGTCCGACGAGCCGGCGCCGGGGAGTTTGAAGGTGCGAGTTTTCAATCATCCGATGGGCGAATGCGGAGTCACGTTTTGCGCCACGACCCGGCTCGCGAACGCTCTCCGCAAAGGCTTTCCCCGGTCCCTTCACCAAGCGCCCGCCTTTCTCCCCGCGGAAGGCACGGGCCTGCGTCGTTCGCTCGACCGCTGGTTTCACGAGTTGGGAGTCGCGCCGCGTATCATGGCTGAGTTCGACGATCCCGCGTTGATGAAGGTGATGTCTTCAGACGGCCGCGGTTTCATTGCCGTGCCGAGCGTGGTGGCGGCCGAAGCCGTGGATCGGTTCTCGCTGCGGATCATCGGCAAGACGGAGAAATGCCGGGAGCAGTTCTTTGCCATCACCACGGATCGTCGCATCCGCCATCCCGCCGTGGCCGCGCTCACCGCTCAGAGCGCGGAAGCTGCGCTCGAGTCCTCATGACGGAGAACCTGCTCGACCCGCTTTTCCTCTTCTTTCTGGTGGGCTTTGCCGGAGGTGTGCTCAAGTCGGACTTGAAGCTGCCTGAAGCCGTTTATCATTTGTTGAGCACCTATCTGCTGCTCTCCATCGGCCTCAAAGGCGGCGTGCAACTGGCTCAAACCGCTCCCACGCACGTCGCCTTGCCCGTGCTTGCGACGCTGATGCTCGGTGCCGTGATGGCGCTGGCGATATTCTATGGCGCGCTAAAAATCGGGCGACTGACCCGCGCGGATGCCGCGGCTTTTGCGGCACACTACGGCTCGGCGAGCGCGGTGACGTTTGCGGCTGTTGTCGCCATGCTGCACCGCGACGATGTTGAACAGGAAGGTTTTCTCCCCGTGCTGCTTGTGATTATCGAGGTGCCGGCGATTCTCGTCGCAATCTTTCTCTATAGACAAGGCACGCCGGCCGAGCGCGATGTTGGCTACCGGGAAATTGTGCGGGAGGTGATGTTGAATCGATCGGTCTTTTTGCTCTTCGCGGGGCTGGTGGTCGGCCTGATTGCTGGGCCGCAGCGCTTCGCGCCCTTCGAGGTGCTTTTTGTCACGGCGTTCAAGCCGATCCTGGCGTTCTTCGTGCTCGAGATGGGGCTGCTCGCCGCGATGCGTTTGCCTGACTTGAAGAAGAACGGATCATTTATGTGCGTGGCCGCGATTGTGGTGCCCGTGTTGGGGGGCGGCATCGGAGGATGGGTGGGGGTGGTGACGGGATTGTCGCCTGGCGGGGCGACCGTATTGGCGACGTTGGCTGCGAGTGCGTCCTATATCGCGGCGCCCGCCGCCGTGCGCGTGGCCATCCCCGAAGCCAACACGGGCATGTGTGTGGCTGCGGCACTGGGCATCACGTTTCCCTTCAACCTGGCGTTCGGAATTCCGCTCTACGCCCGCTGGGTCGAATGGCTCATGAGTTGACTGGGATAAATCAGAAGGATCGATCCGCTTTGGCATTCTGGTGGGGCCGTTCAGTCCCCCGAAAAATGCCGTGAGGTAGGGGACAGTTCGCACCGCTGGGACGGGAGCACGATGCTGGAGTGGCTCGATTTTCCACGTGCAAACCCACCGGGCCATCGCCAACGGCCCTCGATCCCAGTCACGGGAACATGACGAGACGGACGACCAAGCGTGCCCGCTTCCGGTGGCGCCGCTCTCGCTGGTCGGCGGGATGTCGCTTGCCAGCGGTGCCGCGGGCGCGTTGAACAACAGGCGTGCGACTCCACCCCGTCCTCGTTGCCACGATCCTCTTGGTTTTTCCGCTGCGCGCAGCCGATGATTATAAGTTGGGAGCGGATTCGGCGCCGCAGTCGGTCCCGCAGGGCGAAGTGCGGCAGGCCACGCTCACGCAAAGTGCGATCTTCCCCGGCACCACGCGCGATTACTTTGTTTATGTGCCGAAGCAGTATGATCCGGCCAAGCCGGCGTGCCTGATGGTATTTTTCGACGGCGCTGGATTCATGAAGGCCGACGGCCAGTTCCGCGTGCCCGTGGTGTTCGACAACCTGATCGCGAAAAAGGAAATGCCGGTGACCATTGTGGTCGCAGTGAATCCGGGAATGATCCTGCCGACGCTCCCGGGCGCGAAACCGCGCAGCAATCGCAGCTTCGAATACGACTCGCTGGGCGACACCAATGCGCGCTTCGTGCTCGACGAGCTTCTGCCCGTTGCCACCAAAGGGCTGAACATCACGACGAACCCAGCGGGGCGCGCGGTGTGCGGAAACAGCTCGGGCGGCATCGCTGCGTTCACGGTCGCGTGGGAGCGGCCCGAGGCCTTCGGCAAGGTGGTCAGCCACATCGGGAGCTTCACCAACATTCGCGGGGGGCACGTTTACCCGGCGATGATTCGGAAGACGAAGCCAGCGAAGCCGCTGCGCGTGTTCTTGCAGGATGGCACGGGCGATCTGGACAACCTCCATGGGAACTGGCCGCTCGCGAATCAAGACATGGCGGCGGCGTTGAAGTTCGCGGGTTACGACCACCAGTTCGTGATGGGCGACGGCGGTCATTCTGGAAAACACGGCGGTGCGATTTTTCCGGATACGCTGCGCTGGCTCTGGCGCGACTGGCCGAAGCAATAGCTGATAATCAAACCCAATAACTAGAGGGTGACGGAGTAAAACGCGCCAAACGGTGAGAAGCCGGAAGCCAACAAGCCAGGGGCGAATACTCCTGCTTCATGGCTTCCTGCTCCTCGTCTCCGAGAAATACCGCCTCAAAAACCGACGACCTTAAAAAATGACCGACCGCAAATTTTTATCCCGACTGATGCGAGTTTCCTCCGGAGTCGCTGGCTGCGCGCTCCTCTTCTCGGTCCCGGCTGTCGCCGCGGACGGGGCCTTCAAGGCCACGCCGGACCACGAAGTCCAGCCGGGCGTGCCGCAGGGCAAGGTGCTGCCAATGCCCGCGCTCGCCGCGAAGGCGTATCCAGAAACCAAGCGCGACTGGTTCATCTACGTGCCGGCCCAGTATAAGCCGGATGGCACGGCGGCGCTCATGGTTTTCCAAGACGGGCAGAACTACACCAACGCGAAGGGCAGTTGGCGCGTGCCGACGGTCTTCGACAATCTCATCGCGCGCGGGGAGATGCCGGTGACCATCGCGGTATTCGTCAACCCGGGGCACGATGAGACGAAGGGCAAGGCGAAGAGCCCGACCAGCGGCAGCAACCGCAGCGTGGAATACAATTCACTCGGCGATCGCTATACCCGCTTTTTGTTGGACGAGGTCCTGGCAGAGGTGGCGAAACAGTATCCGTTTTCCAAGGATCCCGAACTGCGCGCCATCGGCGGGTCGAGCAGCGGGGCGATTGCCGCGTTCACCGTGGCCTGGGAGCGGCCCGATCAATTCCGGAAGGTTTTTTCCACGATCGGCAGTTTTGTGAACCTGCGAGGCGGCCATGATTATCCCGCGCTGATCCGGAAGACGGAGCGCAAGCCGTTACGGATTTTCCTGCAGGACTCGACGGGTGATCTCGACAACCCGTTCGGCCATTGGCCCACCGCCAACCAGTTGATGCATTCCGCGCTGAAATACATGGGCTATGATGTCCGTTTCGATTTCGTGGAAGGCTACGGGCACAATGGGAATCACGGCGGCTCCATTTTTCCCGATGCGCTGCGCTGGCTGTGGCGAAAGGAAAGAAGTGCGCCCATCATCGACACCAAGGGCGACCTGGCCGTCGACATGACGCTCCACCGCCTGCTCATCGACGGCGAAGGCTGGCAGCCGGTGGTGGAAGGCGCGACGTTTAGCGACGCGGCCTGCACCGACGCGGCCGGAAATTTTTACTACTCGGATGTGCGCGCGACGGGAATCTTCCGGCTCGGCGCTGATGGCGCCAGGACCAAGATCCACGACGAGACTGCGAGCGGGATGAAGTTCGGCTCCGATGGCAGGCTCTACGGCTGCCTCGGCGCGAAGAAGCATATCTTCGCGCTCGACCTCGCGACGGGTGTCCTCGAGACGATCGCGCAGGACGTGCAACCCAACGACATGGTGATCACCGATAGCGGTTTCATCTATTTTACCGAGACTCAGAAAAAACAGGTCACCGTCGTCGACGTGAAGACGAAGGCCGTGCGCGTAGGGGATACGGGCCTGGCGGGCCCCAACGGCATTTCCCTCTCGCCCGATCAAGGGACACTGGCGGTCAGCGAGTCGCAGGGGCAGTTCGTGTGGGCGTATCGGATTAATCCGGACGGCGCGCTCGATGCAAAGAGTCCTTACATGACGCTGCGTCGGCCGATTGATCCGAAGGGTGAATTCAAAGCGAGCGAACTACCCCCGTATCTTCCGCGTTCGAGCGGTGACGGTATGACGAGCGACACGCTCGGGCGCTATTACGTCACCTCGGCGCTCGGTATCCAGGTTTTCGATCCGACGGGTCGGCTGTGCGGCGTGGTCGACAAGCCGCTCGCGGACAAGAGCATCACCAGTTGCGTGCTGGCAGGAGCGCAGCGCGATCTGCTCTACGTCACCAGCGGCGATAAAATTTTCCGCCGCAAGGTGCGGGCGACCGGCAATCCCGTGGGGCGAGTGGCGGCGCTGAAACAGTAGGGAAATCGTCAGCTAGGGCGGCTGCGAGGGTCGGGGCGCCGTCAGCGGTCACGCCCGGGCAGCGCGGCGCGGCTCGTTTCGTTTGCGTTCGGCGACGTGATCCGCAACCCATTCGGCGCGCATGAAAGCCTCTGATTATTTCACCTTACCGCCGTCTCTCGCGTTGTTCTCGGGCCACTTTCGGGCCGACGTGCCGCCGTGGGAATGGTTGAAGCAAATCGGCGCGGCGCTCGCTAGCGTGAAAGACGCGCCGGTCGTGCGCACCCTGCCGCCCGGGGTGCATTGCGAGGGCAGGGTCTGGCTGCATCCGACCGTGAAACTTCCGCCGACGGCTACGATTATCGGCCCGGTTTGGATTGGAGCGAAGACGGAAATTCGCCCGGGCGCGTTCATTCGCGGCAACGTCATCGTGGGCGAGGGCTGCGTGCTGGGGAACGCGTGCGAGTTCAAGAATTGCGTGCTGATGGATCACGCGCAGGTGCCGCATTTCAGCTATGTGGGGGATTCCATCCTGGGTAATGGCGCTCATTTCGGCGCGGGAGTGATTTGCTCGAACCTGCGGCTGGATCAGCAACCGATTGTGGTGCGGACTGAGGCCGGGAATTTCGAGACGGGGCTGCGAAAGTTTGGTGCTATCGTGGGAGACAAGGCGGAAGTGGGGTGCAACGCCGTGCTGAATCCCGGCACGCTGTTGGGGCCGCGCGCGCTGGTCACGCCCACGCTCTCTTTCAGCGGGGTGTTACCCGCCAATACCATCGCCCACGCGCGACCGGCGATTAAGCTGATTCCGCGGCGGGACTGAGGGGGTAATCTTTCCTCTTTCTCTTTCCCCTTTCTCTTCGGAGACTGCTGCTTTGAGAAAGATAAAGAGAAAGAAACAAGAGAAAGATTAGATGCGCACTCTCACTGGTATCCAGCCTTCTGGCACGCTTCACATCGGCAACTATTTCGGGGCGATGCGTCCCGCGATCGACGCCCAGAGTCGCGGCGAGTGCTTCTATTTCATCGCGGACTATCACTCGATGACCTCGTTGTTCGATCCGGCCGAACGACGGAAAAATACGCTCGCCGTGGCTCTCGACTGGCTCGCGTGCGGGTTGGATCCCAAGCACAGCGTGTTCTGGCGCCAGAGTGATGTGCCTGAGGTCGTCGAACTCTACTGGCTTCTCGGCACGCTCACCCCGATGGGCCTCCTGGAGCGGGCCCACAGCTACAAGGACAAGACGGCCAAGGGCATTTCGGCGAACTTCGGTCTCTTCGCCTATCCGGTGCTGATGGCAGCGGACATCTTGCTCTACGACACGCAGCGCGTGCCGGTGGGCAGGGATCAGAAGCAACACGTCGAGATGACGCGTGATATCTCGATCAAGTTCAATCTGACCTACGGCGAAACGTTTGTGGTGCCCGAGTCGGAGATTCGCGAGGACATCGCCGTGATTCCCGGTCTCGACGGCCAGAAGATGAGCAAGAGCTACGGCAACACGATCGACATTTTCGGCGAGGAGAAGGCGACGCGGAAAAAGATCATGGGAATTGTGATGGATTCGCGCACCCCGGCGGAGCCGAAGCCGGACGCGGACAAGAACCTCGCGATCCAACTGCTAAAACTCTTCGCACCGGCCGACATCGCCCTGGACCTTGAAAACCGGCTGCGCGCGGGCGGGCTTGGCTATGGCGATTTGAAGAAAGCGCTTTTCGAGCACTACTGGAATTACTTTGCGGCCGCGCGGGCGCGGCGCGCGGAGCTCGCGTCGAATCTCGATCATGTCGAAGCCGTGCTGCGCGATGGCGCGGAGCGCGCGCGGGCCGTGGCGGAAGTAGTCCTGCAGCGGGCGCGAAAAGCGAGCGGGTTGGAGTGACTTTCCTGAATCGGCTCGGCCGAATGGTCAGATCACGCGTTGCGTTGGCGGCTGGAGCCGGGCGATTTCAGCCATGATGCGTTCGCTCGCGCGTTGGGACCGTTCTTTGCCCGCTTTAGGATCGTCGTAGTCGGCGGGTGCCAGCGGGGGGCCGAACACCACCGTCACCGGCGTGCCCAGGTGCAGCCCGCCGCTTTTACCGAACGCCTCGAAGGAACCGAATATCCGCACTGGCACTACCGGCACCTGCGTTTTTACAGCCATGAAGCCTACTCCGGCCTTTGCTGGCTGTAGATTGCCATCGAGTGTGCGAGTGCCCTCGGGAAAGAGAATGAGGCCGCGTTCAGCTTTGAGGGCCTTCAATACCCGTTTGATCGCGCCGACGTCCTGGCCGCCGTCCCGGTCCACAGGAATCACGCCGACTGAGTCGAGCCACCACGATGAAACGCCGCCCTTCCAGAGTGTCTTGCGGGCAAAATACGCGATCTGCCGGGAGATCTGGCAGCCGATCAACGTCGGGTCCAGGTAGCTGGCATGGTTGGCCGCCAGCAGGAAACCACCGGTGCGCGGCAGGTTTTCGAGCCCGACCACCTGTCCGCGGAAAAACATGTCGAACGTGACGCGCAACGCGTAATGGCAAACGCCATACACGGGTTGCATTTCGACCTGCGGGAACGCGGCGCTCATGCGGAAATCATTCCCAATGCTGGGTGCGGTAGGGCCCGACTTCCGGGCGGGCCGAAGGCCTCGAAAACTGGCACCAGCCCGGCCGGGGGTCGGGCCCTACCAAAGGCAACCCGACTCATGAGGCTAACTTCTCCGCGATCGGCTTTGCCATCGTTTCGACGACTTCGGGGAGAGTCAGGTGCGTCGTATCGATCGAAATAGCCCCGGGCGGGCAGGCGAGGGGTGCGGTCTTGCGCGACGTGTCGAGGCGATCGCGTTCGGTGATCGAATCCTGTCCGCCTTCGCTGGCGCGGCGTCGCGCGCGTTCCGCGGGGTCCGCGTAGAGAAAAAATCGGAAGGTGGCGTCCGGAAAAATGACCGAGCCGATGTCGCGGCCCTCCATCACCAAACCGCGGAAGCCGCGTGCGCGAGCGACGGCGGCCTGGCTGCGTTGATATTCGAGCAAGGCAGTGCGCACTTCGGGGATCGCGGCGAAATGGGAGACGTGATCGTTGACGTGACGCGTGCGAATCTCCGCGTCCGGCACCACGCGCCCGGAGATTTCCATTTGAGCGGAGCGGCCTTCCACCCGGGTCCCCAAGGCAATGGCGGCGAGCGCGGTTTGCACGGCGGGAAGGTCGCTGGCCTTTACCTCGCGCAGGAGAAGCTCCGCGGTGAGTGCGCGATAGAAGGAGCCGGTGTCGACGTGCAGGAAGTTGAAACGCTCACTCAGCGTGCGCGACGACGAGGATTTGCCGGACGCGGCGCCGCCATCGATGGCGACAATGATGAAATTGGAGGGAGACATCAGGGATTCGACGGTTTCAACGACTCTGCGCGCAGCGACTCCAGCAACTCAAAAAAGTGGGGAAATGTCTTGGCGCAACAGGCGGGGTTTTGGAGCGAGAGCCACGGACGACCATCGCCGTGCAAATCATGACAGCCGAGCACGCCGAAACTCATGGCGAAGCGATGGTCATGGTAGGTCTCGATGATCTGGCCGGGTCGCAGTGGTTGCGGGTGGATCTCCAGTGAGTCCTCGGTTTCGAGGACGCGTTGGCCGAGCCGCGTGAGTTCGCGCGCCATGCCGGCGACGCGGTCGGTTTCCTGTTTGCGCGTGTGGGCGATGCCGGTGATCCGCGTCGGACCCTCGAGCAACGGTGCGATCGCCGCCAAAGTGAGAAAGGTATCGGAGATTGGCTTGAAGTCGCGCTCGGCGATTCCGCGTCGTGCGCCACCGCGCGCAAAAGCGACGTCCAGCCCGCGCTCGCTTGCGCGCACTTCGGCCCCGACGGCGCGCATGACCTCGGCAAACTCCGTGTCGCCCTGCAGACCGCGTTTCGCGTCCTGTGCGCCCAAGAGCGTCAGCGATCCTCCCGTCACGACCGGTAGCGCCAAGAAGTAACTCGCGGCCGAGGCATCGGGCTCGATCGCGTAGGTGTCACCCAAGCGCTGATACGGGCTGGACTGCGCGAGAATCGAAAATGAGTGCACGTCGTGCCGTTGCACGAGCGAACGGCCACCGGCGGTGAAGGCCTGCATGACCTGCGCGGTCATATCCACGTAGCTCCAGCGCACGCTGCCGCGCAGGGAAACGCGCACATCCCCGCGGGCCAGCGGTGCGACCATCAGCAGCGCCGAGAGGAGTTGACTGCTCTCGCTCGCATCCAGCTCCACGCGCCCGCCCGCGAGGCCGCGTGCGTGAATTTCCAGCGGGAAAAATCCTTCCTCGCCCGTGCACCGGATGTCAGCACCGAGAGCGCGGAGTGCATCGATGAGCGGCTTCATCGGGCGCTTGCGCATCTGCGGGACACCATCGAGGCGGAAAACTCCACTCGGCGCCGCAGCACAGAGCGCGGCTAGAAAACGAGCCGCGGTGCCGGCGAGACCAACGAAGAGATCCGCGCGCTGCGCCGGAATCACGCCGCCGCGACCTGCGACGTGGATCGTTTGGGCGGCTGCATCTTCGCGCACCACGAAGCCCAGGGCGCGTAGCGCAGCGCTCATCAGCTGCGTGTCCTCGCTCAACAACGCGCCCGTCAACGTGACGGGTCGATCGGACAAGGCGGCCAGCAAGAGCGCGCGATTGGTGATGCTCTTGGAGCCGGGGAGCGCCACGCCGCCACGCACGGGCCGCGTGAAAGGCTGGATCGGCAGCAGGTCAGGCAAAGGCATGAGCGGTCAGCGTCATGCACGCCGTCGCGCGCGCCAAGGAGTTTTTGCGCGCGCTCGAATCGGCGTGACCGAAGTGGGCGAGGCCCTTCACGGGCGGGGAGAACAGGGAACTCGACGCGGAGTAAGAGCCGCGTCCTGCGTTCTGATCGGCGCCCAAGGCAAGCAGGAGGCGCAGCCTTATTTCTTCTTCTTCTTCCGACCGCCCTTGGGCTCGATATTCAGATAGGTCTTGTTGAGCATCTGGCTCTCGTAGAGCTCGAGCAACCGCACGCCTTCGCGCGGTTTGACCTGGTCCTTCTTCGTGGCCGCATCGATCTGGACCTTCATTTTGCGGCAGAGATCTTCCTGCTGGTATTGCACGCCTTCGATCACGTCAGCAATGCGGCTGCCGCTCAGCGCCTCTTCGATGTAGAAACCGTTCGGCTCGTCGTCTTCGAGGAAGACGTGCACTTCGTTCACGCGGCCAAAGAGATTGTGCAGATCGCCCATGATATCCTGGTAGGCGCCGGTGAGGAAAATGCCGAGGTAGTAAGGCTTGTTGTTCAGCGGGTGCAGCGTGACGTAGTCCTTCACGTCCTGCAGATCGATGAACGACGAGATCTTGCCGTCGGAGTCACACGTGATGTCCACGAGGATGGCGTTGACCGTGGGCTTTTCGTTGAGCCGGTGCAGCGGTGCGACGGGGAAGAGTTGCTTGAGCGCCCAGTGGTCGAGCAGCGACTGGAAGACCGAAAAATTGCAGACGTATTGGTCGGCGAGGAGCTTGTCCATGTCGTGCAGCTCCTCCGATTGATAGCCGGTCTTGCGGCCTTCCTTGGCGATCTGTTCGCAGATTTGCCAGAAGAGCGATTCGGCGGCGGCCCGGTTTTCCAGATCGAGGTAGCCGAGATTGAAGAGGGAAAACGCCTCCTCTTTTTTCTGCAGCGCGTCGTGAAAACGCTCGAGGCGACCGAGCTTGGTTTTGTTTTTCAACATCACCTCGAGATCCTCGACGACCTTGTGTTTCTCTTTCGGCTGGTGCTGGTGGCCGAGCGATTCGCGTTTGTTGATCCGCTCGAAGACCTCGACCACGAGCAACGAGTGAGGCGCGACGATGGCGCGGCCGGACTCGCTGACGATGTCGGGCACAGGCACGCCCGACGACGTGCAGATCTCGCGGATGTTGAACACGACGTCGCGCGCGTATTCCTCCATCGAGTAGTTCATCGACGACTCGAAGTTCGTGCGTGAACCATCGTAGTCGATGCCGAGACCGCCGCCGACATCGAGGTAGCCCATCGGGAAACCCATTTTGGCGAGCTGGCAGTAGAAGCGCGTCGCTTCGACGACGGCATTCTTGATCGTGAGGATATTCGGAACCTGGGAGCCGATGTGAAAGTGCACGAGCCGCAGGGACTGCGTGAGCTTGGCGGCGCGGAGCTTCTCGATCGCGAAAAGGATTTCCGCGGTGTTGAGGCCGAATTTGGCGTTATCGCCGGTCGACATGGCCCACTTGCCTTCGCCGCGCGTCTGGAGCTTGGCGCGGAAACCGATCAGCGGCTTCACGCCCGTCTCCTGGGAGATGCGGATAATATCGTCCAACTCGGCGAGTTGTTCGACGACGATAATGATTTTCTTGCCGAGCTTCCGGCCCATCAGCGCGAGCCGGATGTAATCATGATCCTTGTAGCCGTTGCAGATGATGAGGCGCTGCGAGCCCTCGTGCATCGCGAGGGCAATCATCAACTCGGGCTTGGAGCCGGCCTCGAGGCCGTAGTTGTAGTCCTTGCCGGCCGCGACGATTTCGTCGACGACCTCGCGCAGCTGGTTGACCTTGATCGGAAACACGCCGCGGTATTCGCCTTTGTAGCTCTCTTCCTTGATCGCCTTGCGGAAGCACTCGTTGATCTGCACTACGCGGTGGCGGAGCAAATCCTGGAAACGGATGACCAGGGGCGCTTTCAGGCCCATCCCGACTGCCTCGTGGATTACGTCGAGCACCCGGATACCGCGGCCGTCGACCAATGGCTGGACGTTA
>JANPIT010000811.1:0-1541 GCA_031425115.1 Opitutaceae bacterium
GGTGGGTAGGCACCTCATCGGTTCGATTCGTCGCCGAGTGGACGCTGATTGGTGAACTCACCGCTGGCACGGACCGCGAATTTATCCGGGTCGTCAGGTCGGGCGGGGTCGTAGGCGGGCGTGTCGGTGCGGATGAATTGGGCGAGCGGGAGTTTTTGGTCCCGGATGGACTGCACGATGCATTGAGCGAGCTGGTAGCTGCCGAAATTGTTGTGATGGGTGTTGTCGATCTTGCCGCCCGGATTGGCGAAGGCGTGGGCCGATCGCTCGACCCCGAGGGCGGCGTAGAGCGTTTTGCTCAGGGCGTTCAGGTCGATGAAGGCGACATCGAGCTCGCGGGCGGATTGGCGTGCGGCCTCGGCGTAGTCGATCAGCGAAGGACGCACGTTCCCGGCATCGTCGAACCCGCGGCGCTCCATCGGCGACACGATGATTGGCACTCCGCCGCGAGCGCGCACGGCAGCGACGTGCTGCTTGATTTCCTCCCGGTAGGTGGTGAAAGGGCCACCGGTTTTAGTCGCGATCTGTTTCTGGTCGTTGTGTCCGAACTGCATGATCAGCCAGTCGCCGGGCTTCATGACGCTGGCGATTTTGTCGAGTCGGCGGCGGCCGATCGAATCGCGATAGGTCTCGCCGGACTCGCCATGATTCGCGACGGCGATCTCGGGTTTGAAAAAACGCGTGAGCATCTGGCCCCAGGAGTTGTAGGGCTCCTTCGACTGGTCGCACACGGTTGAATCGCCGAGGAGGAAAAGGGTCGGCACTGCGATGGGTTCGATTTTCAACGCGCGCACGGCGGAGCGAGCGGTCGTGAGAAACTCGAGGGTCAGGGCGTCGTCCCAAGCCCACGCTTCCTGCGTGGTTTCGCGCGGGGCTTTGAGTCGCACTTCGCCCGGTGGAAGGGTGCCGATGGCGGCGATGCGCGGGGTGCGGGTGTTTACGATGAAGGTCACGTCGCGTAACTGTCCCGCGGTGGTGGTGGCGTTCTCGATCATCAAGCGGCGGAGCTCGGCCTTGATCGTTGTGGTGGTGGCGAGAGCGGCATCGCCGAGCGAGACGGTGATGCGGTAATTTCCCTCGTGCGGCACGCGGGCGGTGAAATGAAACACGGTCGCGCTCCCGCCGGGCTCGAAACCGTAACCACGGTCCTTCGTGTAGAGAGTGTCTGGTGCGACCGAGGTGTGCTCGGCTGCGGCGGAACCGGAGCCCAAGTGGAATCTCAAACCCGGCGAATTGGCCGCGAGCGAGACGCATGGCGCCAGAAAGAAAAGCGCGGCGGCAAACGGAAAGATCCAGCGAGGCATCCCTCACGGAAGCGATTTATCGCTGCAATGCAGTCATCCGCGACGACGGACCGTCCGACCGAGTGCTTGCGAGCGGCGGCGCCGGCGATAGCGAGGAGAGATGCGCACGCCCCTGGTTTTTCTCTTGGCGGCACTCTCCTTCGGGTCAGCCCTCGCGGCAGAGCAGGGTGAAGTGCCGGTGATGCGAGCTGGGTTGATCCTCGTGGCCAAAGTCGTGGGTGAGCCGCGGATGACGGT
>JANPIT010000812.1:0-3935 GCA_031425115.1 Opitutaceae bacterium
GTCCCCGGTGAAGCGCGCGTCGATAATCGAGCGGATCGAGCTGGCGTGGGAGCAGAATGACCAGCTTCCGCTGCCTACCGTGTCCCGCTGCGATGGGGGTGCATCATGAAGGCCATGACGGTAGAGCAGGCCGAGCCTCGCGTTGTCGAGTTCAAGCCGAGCACGTGGTATTTTCGCCAAGGCATCCGCGCATCGAAGTCCAAGGCCGAGTTGGAGGCCATCGCGTTGCATCTTTGCTGCGAACTGGACAGGCTAAAGCAATGGACGCGCGACCATGATCTGATTCCGCCGAAGTGGAACATCATGTCCCAAGAGATCGCCGATAAGGGGCTTACTGACGGCGGTGAGTTGGGCCTCGATCCAGACCAATACTATTGAAACAACAGCACCCCTGACCTCTAGATCGGTGACACCACGCCCGCCCTCGAAAGGGGCGGGCTTTTTTGTGGGCGGCAGTGAACTCGAAAGCGGGGACACAACGGGGACACACCATTTTTAGATGCACTTGGAAAATCCCGCAAGTCTCTCGTCTTCAACTGGCTGCCCGACATGGATTCGAACCATGACTAGGCGAGTCAAAGTCGCCTGTGCTACCATTACACCATCAGGCAGTGAGGTGAGGAAGGGGAACGCTGCGCTGACCGACGCGCCGGTCAAGGATGGAAACGCGCGCTCCTAAATACGTGAGGGTGATGACGCGCGCCCGTGTCGGTTGGCCGTGCGCTCTTACCTCGGCGGACCTTACCTCGCGGACGTCAACTTAACCGGGCGCCCGGTCTGCAGTGACTTCACTGCAGCCTCAGCAAGCACAATGGCTTGCCGGCCGTCGGCCGCGCCAACCGGCATCGGCTTCTTGTTGACGACGGCGTCGACAAAAGCCGCAAGCTCCGCGCGGTAGGCATCCGCGTAGCGTTCGAGAAAAAAGTAGAGCGGTTTGTCACTCTTCACCGCGCCGCTATCGGCGAGCTCGACCGTGGTGGCGGTGCGATTGCCAGCGATGAGGCGCCCCTTGGCGCCGTGCACCTCGAGCCTCTGGTCGTAGCCATAACTCGCGCGCCGACTGTTGTTGATGTGACAAAGACGCCCGGAAGCGGTTTTCATCACGATCATGGCCGAATCGGTGTCACCGACTTTGCCCACCGCAGGGTCGACGAGGCAGCTGCCGTAGGCGAACAGCTCGATCGGCTCCTCGCCGAGAAGCCAGCGCGCCATATCGAAATCGTGGATCGTCATGTCGCGGAACTGCCCACCGGACGTTTTCAGATACGAGATGGGCGGCAGACCAGGATCGCGACTGGTGATGATGACTTGCTCCACCGCGCCGATCTCGTCCGCGGCGATGCGCGCATGCAGCGCCGCGAAACTGGGGTCGAAGCGGCGATTGAAACCCACGAACAGCGGCACGCGTGCTTTCTTCACTGCGGCCAAACAGGCGTCGACGCGTTTGAGCGAGAGGTCGATGGGCTTTTCGCAGAAGATCGCTTTGCCGGCTCTGGCCGCAGCGATCGCGAGTTCGGCGTGGGTATTGGTGGACGAGGCGATGATCACGGCGTCAACGGCCGGGTCGCCCAGGGCCTCGACCACAGTCGAGACTCGCGCGCCGTGGCGAGCGGCGAGGGCACGCGCGGCGTCGGGGTTGACGTCGACCACGTGTAGCAGCTGGGTGTCGCGCAAGGCACTGAGATTGGCGGCGTGAATGACGCCGATACGACCGGCGCCGAATTGGGCAAAGCGAAGCATGGGAATAGGTGAACTGGGGAAAAGTGAGAGAAAGGGTCACGCACGCCACAGCCGGAGGGCAGTCGTGGGCACACGGACGACGTGGGCCGCGCGATTACGGCTTTAGTATCTCGACGAGGACCTTGCCCTCGACGTTTGGCAGCGGCACGTCGAGGAGCCGGGCGATCGTCGGCGCGATGTCCAGGTTCCGCACCCGGTCCAGTTTAACGCCGGGCTTAATGCTGGCGCCGCTGGCGATAAAGATGCCGTCGAGCTCGGGATCGTTCGAGGAATAGCCGTGCGTGCCGCCGTAGTTGACTGCCGGGCCGGCGACGTCGTCGCCGTTGGCCGCGCCGCTGAACGCGTATCCGGCTTTCGGATAAAGGATGAGGTCACCCATGCCCTGGTTCTCCGCCGGCGTGGGCATGCCGCGCGCGGGGCCTTCGGTCGCGGCATCGAGCACTTCGCCGATGCCTTCGGTCTGTGCAAAAAGGGCCTTCAACTTTGGCAGCAGCTCCGCGCGGCGGGCCGGGTCGGTCACATAAACCAAACCTATGCCGCCCTGCGTGCCAACGAACGCGTCGCACGAGCTGATGGTAGGGCCGGCGGCCCGCAGCAGGCCCGCTTTTTTCAAGACGACATTGGCGTAGAGATATTTGTCGACCTTCTTGAAGCCGTGATCGGTGGTCACGATGATTGTCGTCTGCGCGCGTCGGCCGCTGGCATCGATCGCGCGGACGATGTCCCCGACGAGTCGGTCGGCGAGCGCGAGGGCGGAAGTGCCCGGATGCGAACCGGGCCCGTAGCGATGGTGCGTGGAATCCGTGTTGAGCGGATGGAAAAGCAGAAGATTCGGCTGATGCTTCGCGATGACGAAGCAGGCCGCGCGCGTCCACAATTCGTCGCGCCAAACGATGTTGGGCTTTCCGCTCGTCGCTAATTTGATTTCGGCTTCCGAGATCACCTTCGCGGCGATCATCTCGCGCGGCAGCGACGCCTTCGGATCAAACACCTCGGGAAAACTCCAGGTGATCGTGCCCGGGTTTGTGATGGCCACCCAATCGATCTCGGCGGTCGTCAGCCCGGCCTTGAAGGCGGCGTCGTAAACGGTCGGCGCGAGAACGAGTCGCTCCCGGTCGACCCAGGGCTCGATCTTGTTGGGCTTACCTGGGCCGCCGCGGACGACGAGGCCGTTGTAGAGGACGCCGTGTTTGCGCGGAGATACGCCGGTGACCATCGTGGTGTGATTGGGCCAGGTGATCGCGGGATTGGAGATCGTCATGGCTTTCGCGACGGCACCTTCCGCCGCGAGCTTGCGCAGGTGGGGCAGGGGAATCGTTTCGTCGTGCCAGAGGTAGGCCGGAAAACCGTCGAGGCTGATCAGCACCACATGCCGATCCTTGTTGGCCGCGACGAGGGAGGAGAGGCAGGCGAGAAAAAGGGCGGCGAACGAAAGGGATCTTTTCATTATCGTGGGTGCAGCGTGCGGCGGCGATGCGTGCGGGCGAAGCAAAAACTACGCGATGGGCCCGGCGAGTCGGAGGCGGCGCGCTCGTGCGATCATCGTGCTGGCAGCACGTCGGCAATTGGCGTGGCCGCCGCGGGAAACGCCGCGCGGAAATCCTGCCCGAGGAGCGCAGCGACGGTGGCGGCGATTTGAGCCTGATGGACCTCGGTGGCATCGTGTCGCTCGCCGCGGGCGGGCGTGTCCGGGCCGAAGGCGGCGAGCCACGTCTCGTCGGAGCGCGTCACTTTTTTGCCATGGCTCGTCCAATCGGCCGGCGTGATACCGCGGCCGTGGTCAGGGGAAATTACGATGCTGGTTGTCCCGCGATATTGGGGAAGGGCTTGAAGCTTTTCCCAAAGCTGGCGAATGAAACGGTCACAGCGCTGAATCGAATAAAGGTAGCGGTCGTAACGGCGCGCGTGCGCCCATTCGTCGGGCTCGCCCAGGGCCAGCAGAAAAACGCGCGGCTGATGGGTGTCGAAGAGGTCCACTGCGGCGTGATAAACAAACGCGTCGAAATTCTCCGTCGGGGTGATCGGTGGGATGTCGGCCATCCAGCGCTCGAGCTCGGCAATGCGCGGCGAGATTTGGCCCGCGGGCGATTGTTGCTGCGTGACGAATAGGGGCAGCCGGCTGCGGCCGATGTTGAGGATGGGCACGAAGACATTCCACGCGGCGGCGGCGGCGACGCGGCCGCCGAATCCGGGGC
>JANPIT010000813.1:0-3802 GCA_031425115.1 Opitutaceae bacterium
GTCGGCTGAAACTGGAAGTCGCCTGCACACGTTTGCGGGCCATACGGATCGTCTCCTCGCGCTGGCGATGAGCAGGGATGGGCGGCTGGTCGCCAGCAGCAGCCTCGACGGAACGATCCGCATCTGGGATGTTCAACGCGGTCAGTTGCGGCATACCCTCTACGAACATGCTGATGCGATCAACGCATTGGCTTTTTCGCTCTTGTCCTTGATTTTCCAGCGGGCGGGGTTCGGCGCCAGGCCGATGTAGACGATGCGCGCGCGGGGAACGGCGGCGTGGATTTTTGCGACGAGATCCTTGAAGTCGGCGTGAACCTTCTCGGGCGTTTTGCCAGCGTTGAGATCATTGCCGCCCGCGTAAACGACGACCGCACGGGGTTGGTAGGGCGTCACAATGCGGTCCGCGTAGAACACGCTGTCGTAGAGTTCCGAGCCGCCGAAGCCGCGGTTGATGACGGGGAGACCGGGGAAGTCTTTTTCGAGCGATTTCCACAGCACGATGGAAGAACTGCCGACGAACACGATGCCGTTACGGACGGGCGGGTTGGTCTTATCGGCTTCCGTAAATTTATCGATGGCCTGAAGCCATTTCTCGGGAGCCGCGAGCGCAACCGAAGCGAGGAACAGGGCAACGAAGGGCAGGAAGAAACGACGCATGCGGAAACGAAGTCGCTTAATCTGCTGCGGCGCAATCGCTGAGCGTCGCGATCTTGCCGTTGGCTTCGAGGGAATGGCCCGCGCGAATTCTTGCCATCGGCGCGCGGCTCGGCACCGTGCGCGCCATGCGAAACGTCCTCCCCGCGCTCGTTCCTCTCATCGCTTGCACGGCCGTCGCGGCCGCCACCATGCCTACCGATTATCCGGCCGCGAACCGCGGCGAACACGTCGATACTTACCACGGAAAAAAAGTAGCCGACCCGTATCGCTGGCTCGAGGACCTCGATTCGCCGGCGACCACGGCGTGGGTCGAGGCGCAGAACAAGCTGACGTATGGCTTGCTGGAGTCCCTGCCGCAGCGCGCCAAGTTTCGCGATCGACTGACCGCGCTGTGGAACTACGAGCGGATTGGACTGCCGTTCAAGGAGGGTGGACGCACGTTTTTCTCGAAGAACAGCGGCCTGCAGAACCAAGCGGTGTTCTATGTGCAGGAGAAACCGGGTGCTGAGGCCCGTGTGTTGATCGATCCCAATACGCTCGCGAAAGACGGCACGGTGGCACTCACCACCACGCGCGTTTCGAAAAACGGGAAGTTCGTCGTCTACGGGACGGCGGCGGCGGGCTCCGATTGGAACGAATATCGCGTCCGTTCCGTCGATACCGGGGAAGACACGAAGGACTTGATCCAGTGGGTGAAGTTTTCCGGCCTGGGTTGGACGGCGGACAATCGCGGCTTTTTCTACTCACGCTATCCGGCGCCGACCATCGAGGCCGGAACCGGCAAAACTTTCAGCAAGCTGGAAAATCAAAGGATGTATTACCACCGCCTCGGGACGCCGCAGACCGAAGACAAGCTGATCCACGAGATCAAGGCGGAGCCGAAGTGGTTTGTGCGCGGGGGCACGACGGAGGATGGACGCTATCTCATCGTCTATATTTCGCGCGGCTCTTCATCGGAAAATCTGGTGCGTTTCGTCGATCTGGGCGATCCCCTTGCACCCAAGATCGACGCGAAGGTGCAGCCGCTCGTGGAAACCTGGGGCGCTGAATACACCGTCGTCGGCAACGACGGCACGCTGCTCTACGTCATCACCAACGCCGATGCGCCGCGGAAGAAACTGGTGGCGATCGACGCGACGAATCCGGCTAAGGCGAATTGGAAAACGCTGATCCCGGAGAGTGCCGACGTGATCGACACGATCGAGATTGTCGGCGGCAAGTTCGTTGTGAAATCGATGCACGATGCCAGCAGCCGGCTCGCGGTTTACGCGAAGGACGGAAAGCCGCTGGGCACGATCGCGCTGCCGGGACTGGGGACCGTGGCAAGTGTCAGCGGCCGCGAAGATGAGAATGAGTTTTTCTACAATTTCACTTCCTTCGCGCGCCCGACGACGAATTTCCGGCATGATGTCTCGACCAACAAGGGTGACGTGTTTCAAGCGCCGAAGGTGGCGTTTAACCCCGGCGACTATGAGACAAAACAGGTGTTCTATCAGTCGAAGGACGGCACGCGGGTGCCGATGTTCATCTCGCACAAAAAGGGGCTGAAGCTCGACGGCACCACGCCGACGATCCTCTACGGCTACGGTGGCTTTGATATTTCCCTGACGCCGTCGTTTTCCGTGTCGAACCTCACGTGGATGGAAGCGGGCGGGGTTTTCGCCCAGCCGAATTTACGCGGTGGCGGCGAATACGGCAAAGCCTGGCACGACGCAGGGACGAAGGAGCGGAAACAAAACGTGTTCGACGATTTCATCGCGGCTGCCGAGTGGCTGTTCACCCACAAATATACGTCGCCCGCCAAGCTGGTGCTGAGCGGCGGTTCGAACGGCGGGCTCCTCGTGGGCGCCGTGATCAATCAACGGCCCGACATCGCGCGCGTCGCGTGGCCGGCGGTCGGCGTGATGGACATGCTGCGTTTCCACAAATTCACGATCGGTTACGCGTGGACGAGCGACTATGGTTCGAGCGACGACGCCGCCGGCTTCAAATATCTCTCGGCCTACTCACCGATGCATAATGTGAAAGCGGGAGTGAAATATCCGGCGGTGCTGGTAACGACCGCGGATCACGATGACCGGGTGCATCCGGCGCATTCGTTTAAATACATGGCGGCCATGCAGGCGGGGGTGGCGAAAGATCTCAAAAACAGCCCCGCGATGATTCGCATCGAAACCAAAGCGGGCCACGGAGCCGGCAAGCCTACGACCAAAGTCATCGAGGAAGCGGCCGACAAAATGGCGTTCGCGGCGCACTTTCTTGGGATGAAGGGGCCGTGAAGGAATCGATAAATCCACCCGAACGCCGGTGGCTTTATCACACGCCCCCCTCGTCCGTTCGTGACGCGGTCTACTTTATCACCATCTGTTGCCAGCAACGCGGAACTGAGCAGCTTTCAAAAGCGGACAAAGCGGCGGCGATTCTAGCCGCTGTCAGGCATTATCACGATGGCGGCCAATGGCACGTTTACCTTTGGCTGTTGATGCCCGACCACGCCCACGCGTTGGTGACGTGCCCTATGCAGGAGAATCTCGCGAAGCTCGTCGCGGCGTGGAAACGCCACACCGCTCGGCACCAAGGTATCGTCTGGCAGAAGGGATTCTTCGATCACCGGCTGCGAAACGATGAGAGCTTTCAAGAGAAGGCTGCTTACATCCGATTAAATCCTGTGCGAAAAGGATTGGTCGAAGCGCCCGAAGCGTGGCCCCACGTGTGGCCCTGATTCGCGTCGGTAGGGACGCCTCTCCGAGGCGTCCGTCAGGATGTTCGAAACTCGGGGCGCGGGCGACGGTGGACGTCTCGGAGAGACGTCCCTACCAATTTTTCTACTAGCTCGGCGTCACTTCGCCATGCCGGCGGCCGCTGCGGCTGCCTCATCCTCTCGCTCGATCTGCTCGACCGGCTTTGGCGTGAGGTAACGCGTAAAGCGTTCCATGTAGAGGTAGAAGACCGGCGTGATGTAGAGTGTCAGAAGTTGTGATACGACGAGTCCGCCGCACACGGCCAAGCCCAACGTGCGGCGCGCCTCGGCGCCCGCGCCCCAGCCGAGGGCGATCGGCAGCGTGCCCGCGAGGGCGGCGAGGGTCGTCATCATGATCGGGCGGAACCGCACGATACAGGCTTCGAAAATCGCTTCTTCGGCCTG
>JANPIT010000814.1:0-5615 GCA_031425115.1 Opitutaceae bacterium
GAGCAGTGCCTCCAGTTTGGCGCTCGGCAGATCGCGGTGGGCCGGATCGACCAGCGCGGGGTGACAGCAGATCTGGCGCAACCGCAGCAGGCTCGAGAGGACGTTGAAACGGACGGCCGCGAGCGCGGTGTTCGTATCGACCCCGAGGAGCTGGGCGCGGGCGCGCTTGAGCTCGGCGTCGTAAAGTTTGCGCTGCTCGCCCTCGAGCTCGACGACGAGATCGTCCTCGGTGCGCGAGGGCAGATCCGGTGCGGCCTGGGCTTTGGTGCGCCGCAGCAGGAAATGGCGCACGCGGCGGTGCAGCCGCGCGTGGGCCTCCGGGTTTGTATCACTATAGTGGCGACGAAACGCGGTCTGCGTGCCGAGCAGGCCCGGCTGGGCAAACGCAAAGAGGCTCCAGAGATCCGTGAGCCGATTCTCGATGGGCGTGCCGGTGAGCACGAGGCGGTGGTGGGTTTTCAGCTCGCGCACGACGCCCGCGACCTGGCTGCCCGGGTTCTTGATGAACTGACCCTCGTCCAACACCACGGCGTCCCAGGTCTGGGCCTGGAAACGGGACGCATTGAGCCGAAGCTGGGTGTAATTCGCGATGAGGAGCTGCGAGCTCTCGGAAGAGAGCTGAGTGCTCACCGAGGAGAGGGAAGGATTAAAGGCGATGGCGTTGAGCGACGGCGCGAAGCGCTCGGTTTCGACCATCCAACCGTGAGTGACGCTCTTGGGGCAGACTACGAGCACGCGCAACGGAGCGGGCGCGGCCTTTGCGGGATCGGCCTGCTTGCGCTCCGCGATGCGATGCTCGGCCAGATGGAGGAGCCAGGCGAGCGTCTGGACGGTTTTACCGAGACCCATGTCGTCCGCGAGGACGCCACCGAGCCCGAGCGCGGAAAGGTGCGCGAGGAATTGGAATCCTTCTTTCTGATACGGGCGCAAGGTCGCGCGCAGGCCGTCGGGCAACTCCGGGGCCGGCTGCGTGGCGATGTTCTGGGCGCGTTCGCGGAGCGCGGAGGCGAGCTTCGCATCGCGCGCCTCGAGCACCTCGGACTCAGCGGCGAGCTGGAGCAAGTGCACGCGATGCGTGCGCGGCCGGCCGTCGGCCAAAACATCCGACGCATCGAGCCCAAGCCGGCCGAGCGCCTCGTCGGTCGACAGCGTGGCATCGGAGCTGGCGACTTCCATGCGCTGCCAGCCGTGCTTGCCGAGCCGCACCCATTTGCCCTTCGCGCGCATCAACAGCGCGATTTCGTCGTTGGAGAGTTTGGTATCGGAGACGCGGAGATTGACGGTGAGGTTGAACCAGTCGCGGCCGGCTACCTCGGCGGGCGCGGCCGAAAATTCGACATGCGCCTCGAGCGCGGGGCCGAGCAGGTTCGTAAGCCCCGGCGATGCTTCCACGGTGAGACCGGGCGGCAACGTGGCGTGCCAGGCGATAAACTCATCGGGAAACTCCGCGTCGACTTGGCGGCCCCACGCGCCTTCCCAGTCGCGCCACGCGAGGTTAAAGTCGGCCAGACGTCCGCTGGCGATCTGCGCGGCGCCCAAATCGAACTCGAGCAGCGGCTCGCCCGCTTGACGCGGTGCTGGGGCTCCGCGCGGTGTCCATTGCCAGCCCGTGTTGAGCCAATGCTGCTCGACCGGCATATCCTCCGCTCGCGCGAAGAGCTGGGCGTGAAACTCCATCGTCTCATCGTTTCCGGGGGTGGGCGTGAGCCAGCACTTCAGGCGCGGCCGCAGCGGCACGCGGCGCACATCGCGCTCGAGGGCAGCCGGCAGACGCAAGCCCGCGGCGCGCAGGCGCGTCATGATGCGCGTGTCGCTCAACGCCCGCGTCGGCAGCGGCGTGGCCGGAGTGGGCGGTGGCCCGTGCCAGGCGCGGCCGTCGAAATAGTAAAGTGGCCGCGGGCGCAGCGTGATCAGCGTGGCGCGCGAGGCGTCGCGGCCCTCGGGCGTGATCAGCTTGAGTTCGAGGCGTTCGGCGGTGGTCGACGAGACGCTGGCTTCGAGGGCGAGCGCGTGCGGTTCGATCACCAGGGGCCGGCCATCGGGCATCACGATGGCTTCGCGCGCGGCGCGGGTGCGGAAAAGATTGGCGGTCGCTTCCGGGGCGAGCGGTTGTTTCAGCGTGGGGCCGGGCATTCCCGCCGCGCACTCGGCGGCCAGCGCAACTCCGAGGGCGGCCTCGGGCGGTGTCAGATGGTCAAAGTCGATGGGCCGCGCGGTGCCGAGGAGCGTGAACCATTTCTGCGGCGGCGAACGCCACGCCTTGCCCGGAATCACGCGCGTTTCGATCAGGATTCCGCCCTCTGCTCGCACCCGCGCCCGCAGGCCGTTGATGTCGGCGGTGGCGGCGTGAGAGCGAGCGGGGTTGCCCGTATCGTCGGTAACCGCGAGTGCGCGTTGCCACGCACTGAGCTCGTTTTGCACGAGACGATCCTCGATCGCCGCGCGCAGGGCCGCGGTGTTGGTCAGCGGCCGGAAAACATCCGGAATCGCGCGCCCGGCATTTTCGTAATCGAGCGCGATGTAGTGCCAGAGCGCCCACGGGTCGCCCGGCGCCGTCTCGTGATCCCACCAACCCGCGAACGCCGGAGCGTAGAGCGGCGCGGCGCGCGGCGGCGTATATTCGAAACCATGCCGCAGCAGCGTGCCGGGATAAAGTGAACCGTGCGCCTGCACGAAATCGGCAAACAGCGCGGCCAAGTTTTCGAGATAGTTGAGATCGGCGGGGCTGAGCGCGCGCCCGAGTTTCTTGCCAATGACCGGCGCCCAGTGATCGCGAAACGCCGCCTTACCGGGTGGGAGCGGCGCGGACGCCGGCACTACCGGTGCGGGCGCCGCTCTGACCGGGAAGATCGGCTCGGGCGGGGGCGGCGGCGGGCTGTTGGGCGACGGGGCGCCACCATTGGCCTGGGCATCAGCCTCGCCCTGCCACGCGAGGGCGGCGGCTACGACGTGTTTGCACTCACCGCGCCGCGGACAGCTACAACTGGAGCTCCATTTGCCGCGCGTGAGAAAGAGGGTGACGCGATAAAGCTCCTCGCCCTGGACGCGCGCCTCCACGAAGTGGTCCGCTCCGGCCCAGATTTTTTGCACGTGCTTCTCCGCGTGATACGCCGCGCCACGCTCGCGTGCGGCCGGCCGCAAGGTGCCCAGCCACGTGTTCAGTGCGACCAGCGCCTCAGGCGTCTGGACACTGCGCACGATGGGAGGACGAGGTTTGGCCATGAATGATTTTTAAAACACGCTCGTTCGAACGCACCAAGTCAGGTCGCAGAAAGGTTTTCCGTTCCGTTCCGACTCAGCGGATCAAATCAATACACCTGCTCGTCCAGTAACGCAAAAAGCTCCGCTTCCGTGATCCGCTTTTGGGTCATGGTATCGCGTTCCCGCAGGGTGAAAGAGCCGTCCTTCTCGATCGTCTCGAAATCGATCGTCACGCACCACGGCGTGCCGATTTCGTCCTGGCGACGATAGCGCCGACCGATCGCACCCGCTTCGTCGTAGAACACGGCGAAACGACGCTGAAGTTTCTTGTGCAGCTCCTTCGCGCGGCCGACGAGGGCTTCCTTGTTTTTCAGGAGCGGGAGCACGGCCACCTTAACCGGGGCGATGCGCGGCGAGAGCCGGAGCACGGTGCGTTTCTCGACGTTGCCCTTGTCGTCTGTCACGTCCTCCTCCGCGTAACCGGCGCAGAGCACGGCGAGGAGGATGCGATCGACGCCCACGGCGGGTTCGATCACGTGCGGCACGAATTTCTTTTTCGTCGCCTCATCGAAATACTCCATCGGCTTGCCGCTGGCGGTTGCATGCTGATTGAGATCGTAGTTCCCGCGGGCCGCGATGCCCCACAACTCCTGCACGCCAAAGGGATACTTGAACATGATGTCCGTCGTGCCCTTCGAGTAGAAAGCGAGCTTGGCCTTCGGGTGATCGTATTCGGAAAGGTGAGACTCCGGCAGGCCGATCGAGAGCAGCCAGTTCTTGCACCAGACGATCCAGTCGCGGTGAGCGGTCGCCCAGTCGGCGTCCTCGGAGATGAAATATTCCATTTCCATCTGCTCGAATTCGCGCGAGCGGAAGATGAAGTTACGCGGCGTGATCTCGTTGCGGAACGACTTGCCGATTTGGGCGATGCCGAAAGGCAGCTTCACGCGACCGGTATCCACCACGTTCTTGAAATCGACGAACATGCCCTGCGCCGTCTCGGGGCGGAGGTAGGCGACCGACGACGCATCGGTCATCGCACCGACGTTCGTCTGAAACATCATGTTGAACGAGCGTGGCGGCGTGAGGCTGCCGGGTTCGCCGGTGGCGGGGGACGGGATGAGCGCGTATTCGTCTTCTTTCGCCTCGGTGAAATCTTTCGCGATGACGGGCGCGAGGGTGCCTTGGATGGCTTTCTTGCGCTTCATCGACTCGGCGGCGGCCTGCAGGTCCTCCGTGGTCTTTTCCGATTCGAGGGCGCTGACGTAGCCGACGGTCTTCGCGACGCCGTCGGCGCCGGTGACGATTACGGGCGAGAAAAACAGCTGGTCGGCGCGGTAGCGCTGCTTGCTGACTTTGCAGTCGACGAGCGGATCCGTGAAACCGGCGACGTGACCCGAGGCTTCCCATACCTTGGGGTGCATGATGATCGAGGTCTCGATGCCGACAATGTCATCGCGGCGGCGGACCATGTCGTTCCACCAGCAATCGCGGATGTTCTTTTTCAGCTCGGAGCCGAGCGGACCGTAGTCGAAGAAGCCGTTGAAACCGCCGTAGATCTCGGAGGACTGAAAGATGAAGCCGCGCCGCTTCGCGAGGGCGACGATGGCATCCATGGTGACAGCGGGTGCGGTGGATTCGGCGGACATAAGAAGTGAGAGATAGCCGGTTGCGTGCGGCGCGGTCAATTCCGGCGTTGGGGCGTCGCGGCGATCGGGCCGTGTCTTTCAACGCACGGGCGGGGGGAACCTCGACGGGAGTCCCCAAGGCGGCGCGTAGCGCTCCCGGCAGGCCGTCGAGACCACCAAGAAGACGTGTTTGGCGTAGTCCGGGGCGAACCGAAGGCCTCCGCAGGACTCTATAGGGTGATGATCAACAACGACGACCAAGCCCTTCTCGTCCTAAATACCCTCATTCGTGCGGGGCGCGACGCGGAGAAAGGCTATCTCGCGGCGGCCGACCTGGTCGCGGAGCCCGAGCTGGTGGAGCTATTTTCCGAGAAGGCGCTGCAGCGCGCGAAGTTCGTCGTCGAAATGGAGGAGCGGATACGCACGCTGCGCTCGACCCCTGAAAAAGACGAGACGGTCGCAGGCGAGGTCCACCGCGGTTGGATGGGATTTCGGACGCAGCTGGCGTCGAATGAGTGCCACGCGATTCTTTCCGAGGTGGAGCGCGGCGAAGATATCTCCGTGAAGGCTTACGGCGAAGCGCTCGCCCAAAAGGATCTCGACGGGCAGACGCGCGTGTTGGTGCAGCAGCAATATGAGCAGGTGCAGGCGGCGCATACTCGCGTGAGACAGCTCCGCGATAGCGCGACTTACGCGCATCGTTGAGTTGCGGCACAAGGCACGCGTCGCGCGTATCGCGTTCGTGTTTTGTTTAAGCAGGAAGCCAGGAAGCCAGGAAACGGGCAG
>JANPIT010000815.1:0-3414 GCA_031425115.1 Opitutaceae bacterium
GCCGTCGATGACGGTGCGTTCGCCGGCATTGAAGATGCCGATGAGCTGGTAGTATTCGCGCGTGCTGATCGGCTCGGTCTTGTGATCGTGGCAGCGGGCGCAGCCGAGCGTGAGCCCGAGCATCGCCGAGCCGGTGGTGGCAACGAGGTCGTCGAGTTCGTCGTAACGGATCTGTTTGCGCACATCGGGCGGGCCTTCGTCGCGCTCCTTGGGGCCGACGGCGATAAATCCCGTGGCCGTCTGCGCGTCCAGCGTGGAGGGGGCCAGCTCGTTGCCCGCGAGCTGCCAGCGGACGAACTGATCGTAGGGCATGTCGGCGTTGAGCGCGCGGATGACAAAGTCGCGGTAGTGGTAGGCCTCGGGCTGGTCGTCATCGTAGCGGTAGCCGTTGCTATCGGCGTAGCGCGCGACGTCTAGCCAGTGGCGGCCCCATTGCTCGCCGTAGTGCGCGCTGGCGAGCAGGCGATTGACGAGACGATCATAGGCGTCGGGCGCGCGATCAGCGACGAACGCCGCGACTTCCTCGGGCGTCGGTGGCAGGCCGGTCAAGCCGTAGGCGAGCCGGCGGATCAGGAGCTCGCGGGGAGCCTCGCGATTGGGCGTGAGACCGCGCGCCTCCTGGGCGGCGAGAATGAAGCGATCGACGTCGGTGCGTGCCCACGCGGCGTTTTTCACCGTCGGCGCGGCGGGGGTGGCGAGCGGTTGGAAGGACCAGTGCGTGGAGGCGCGGACTGGCGGGCGAGGCTCGGCCGCGAGGTTGGACGTCGACGCCCCAGCGAGGACAACCGACAGGGCGCGGAGAAGGAGAGCGGGGCAGTGGGGTAATTTCATGACGAGGTGGGAATGCTATTTGGCGCGGTGCTGAGTGTGGCACGATCTGCAGTCCACGGCCTGCTTGAACTCTTCGTCGGCGCCGGGGGTTTTTGCCAGCAGACCTCTGGTGGCGGCGGCGAGGGTTTTGGTGAGCGACTGAAAATGCGCCTTGTCGCCTTGCGGCGGCGTCATGCCGGCCATGAGGTCGTAGAGTTCGAGCATTTGATTGAGGTCGTCGTCGCTCAGCTTGCCCTGCGGGGCGAGGACGGCCTTCGAGCTTTTGCCCTCGTGGATCGAGCGCATGATGTCGGCGATGGTCATCTGCTTCGGCGCCACGGCCGCGCGGGCGGTGGGACCGGTGGCGACGTTGGCGACGATCTCGACGCGGAGTGCGTCGCGCGTGTGCTCGAGGGCGGCGACCTGGAGGCGCAGGCGCTCGGCCTCGGCGGCGCGGTAGAGCGCGGCGTGCAGCGTCTTCACGCCGTCGGCGGTCACGGCCGTTTCCCACAGGTAAATCTTCCGGAGGTTTTTCAACCGGCGCAGCGACTCGAGGGCCTGATCGGTGAGGCGCGTGGCGTTGAGGTTGAGCGAGGCGAGCTGCGACAGCGGCGCGAGGGCCGCGACGCCTGCATCTGTGACAGCCGTGCGGTCGAGCCGGAGGGAGTTCAGGTTTGTCAGGCGCCCAATGGTCGCGAGCGCGCGATCGGTGATTGGCGCGCGAGAGAGATCGAGTTCGGCGAGGTTTTCGCGCACGGCGAGGAGGCGCTCGACATCGGCATCGGTGGCGCGGCTTGAGGAAACGTGCAGCGCCGCGGAATCGAGGGACACGAAACGGACGGCGAAGACCGCCGGCAGCGCGCCGGCAGCGAGAGCGCCCTGCACTTCGGCGCGGGGCTTGGGGCGCAGGACTTCGCGGGCGACGAAGAGCGGCGCCAATTCCGCGGGAATCTTCGCGCCGGCGACCCGGGCCTGTGGGTCGGCGCCCTGATCGATCCACCAGCGGAGGAGCGGCATCAGCTCGGGAGCGGGCTGCGGCTTGTCGCGCGGCGGCATGTGATCCTCATCGTCGGCCGGCAGCACCATGCGCTCGATGATGGAACTACGCTTGCTGTCGCGGGCGATCCAGGCCGGGCCGCTTTCGCCGCCTTTGAGCGCGTGCTCCAGGGAATCCAAGCGCAGCCCGCCCTTGGTTTTCTCCGGGCCATGGCACGAGACGCAGTAATCCGCGAAGATCGGCTGGATGTGCGCGGCGAAGATCGTGGCGTCCGCCGCGACGGCGGAGGCGGAGCCAATGATCGCAAGGAGCGTTGACTGCGCGACCAGGCGGGCGCGAAGCAACTGGACCGGGACGGTAAGTTTCATGGGGCAGGTCAGGTGCGGCGCCTCGAAGTTGCGTGGTGACTATCTCCGCAAAATCGCGAGCCAGTCGTCGGAACCGGGAGCCGCGAGAGTGGCGCTGGCGCCGCCGCGGATTTTGCCGGCGGGCTGCAACGCGCCGCCGTCGCGGGGGTTGAACCACGAGAGCGAGAACTCGCCGTTGGCCTTTGTGAGATCGAGCATGGTAGTGCCGCCTTTCGGCAGATAGACGAGGTAGAGCTGGCCGGGCTGCGCGAGACAGTAGACGGAGTTGTCGTTCGCGGCATTGCCGACAAGTTCGTCGGCGTTGGTCATTTTCTCCAGCGGGATTTTTTGATCGCGGAAGAACCCCAGGGCGATGCGGCAGTAGTCCCAGGACTTGTCGCGGCTGCGGAAGTCCTCCAGGAGGAGATCGTTTTCGGCGAGCTGGTAGCCAAAGTAGTATTCGATGCCAGCGCCGCCGGCCATGAACGTGCCCCAGAGCGTGTTCTTGCGGATGTCGTGGAGGTCGTAGCCGACGGGCTTGCCGATGGTGTTCAGCCCGGCGAAGCCCTTGTAGCCGGGATCAGGCGGCACGCCTTGGTTGGCGGGATTCTGCTCGTCGTTGCACACGACCCAAGGGCGGCCGGCGGCGGCGGAGGCGCGGACCCATTTGAGGGTCCACTGGTGCGCGGATTTCCAACCGTTTTGAGTGGAAGCGCCGGTGAGCACGGACTGGTTGCCGAGAAGAGCGCCGTAAACCTCGTCCTGCTGGTTGGGGAAACTGTGGATGACGAGGAGGTGACGGTAGGGATCGGTGTCGTGGATAAACTGCGCCATGGCGCGCTGCTCCTCGGGGGTCTGGGTGTTCTCTTCGCCGAGGTTCCAATTGAGGGCGAGGAGATGGCCGAAGCGCGCGATGAGCTCGCGGAGATAGAGTCGGCGCTCGGGTCCGGTGGCGCCGCTGTCGAGCGATTCAACCACGCGACCGGGTTTGCGCTGGGCGCCAATCCGGTCGTCGTCGCTCTCGTTTTCCTGGAGCTTGAAATGCAGGAACACGCCGCGGGCCTGGGCGTGCTCGAAGACGATGCCCCACTGGTCGAGGCGGGAGCAGTCGTAGTGGAGCTTCTCGTCGCGGGCGACGAAGGGCCAGATGTTGTCGCCGTCGCCCGCGGCATTGTAGGTGAGAAACGAGACCGCGTTGACGCCTTTCGTGCCGAGGTAATTGAGGGCGCCGATCAGGCCTTTGCCCTTGCCGCCTTTCCA
>JANPIT010000816.1:0-4435 GCA_031425115.1 Opitutaceae bacterium
TCGATCGGTGCACTGCGCAGTGCGACGAAGGTCAGTTTGCGACCGCCGCGCTCCGCCCAGTAGACGTGACCCTTGTCGGCCAGCGTCAGCCATTCGTTGATACCGGCCTGAAGCCCTTTCACTCGCTGCTTCTGCTCGAGCAGTTCGTCGCGCTCGCGGCCATCCTCGAGTTTGTCGGCGAGTTTTCCCAGGATGCGATGCAGCGCACTCAGCGGCCCCTCGAGCGCCGATTCGGCGACGCCTTCCTCGCGGACGCGGACGACGGGGCGGGCCGCGAGTAAAGTCGTGCTGAGGAAATCGAAGAACAACCGCGAGGCGTCGAGCGCGTCGACCACGAGCTGTTGCGCCTCGGGTCCGCCGAGCTTGCGGAAAAGGCCGCGTTTGGTGCGAGGGTTGAAGAGATATTTTAGGGCGCGATCGACGCCATAGCTCGAGAGTGAGAGCCCGAAGTTTTCCGTCGCGACGTCCGGCACGGTGTGCGCCTCGTCGAGAACCACGAAGTCGTCCGCGAAGAGCACGCCGCGCGCATCGGTCGCGGTGCCTTCGGCCTGTGCGCCGCCGGCGCTGATCAGCGCGAAGAGGAGCGCGTGATTCACGATGATGAGATTCGCGGAACGGATGCGGGCCCGCGCGCGTTGGTAGAAACATTTCTCGCAGTCGCAGTGTTTGCGCGAGCAAGACGAGGAGTCGGCGTTCACGACATCCCAGACTTCGGGGCGCGGCGGCGGCTTGAGCTCGTGACGGAGGCCGGACTGGGTCGACTCCGCCCAAAACGCGATACGCTTGAGCTCATCGTAGTCGGCGTCGGCGAAGAGCGTGGAACGATCGGCGAGTGCGTGACCGAGCCGCGTCGTGCAGAGGTAGTTTCCTTTGCCCACGAGGACGGCGGCTTTGAAATCGGCATAACGCGCCAGCGAAGGCGTCGATTTGAACAGGCGCCGGCATTTCGGGAGATCGCTGGTCTCGAGTTGTTCCTGGAGCGAGATGGTGTGCGTCGAGACGATCATCTGCCGCGAGAGGTCCACGGCGTGAATGATGCCGGGCACGAGGTAAGCGAGCGATTTGCCCACGCCGGTGCCGGCTTCGAACAGCACCGGCGCATCCTTGCTCATCGCGGCGGCGACGGCGCGGGCCATCGTCTCTTGTTGAGGGCGATGCTCGAGGCGCAGTCCTTCCTGCAGCCAGCCGCCCTCCGCGAAAATCTTCGCGGCGAGAGCGGGCGCGTGGCTGACGGGTGGAGGCGCGGAGCCGCTGTCGTCGCGAAGGCCGATCATTTCAACGAGTGAGTCTGCCCACCAAGGGAAGGCGAGCCGCGCGGCGCAATTGAATTTGCCGCGGCTGGCGGCGTGCGCTCTCTCAGGGGAATGGAAACGGTTGCAGTCAACGGAGCTTGGACGGAGGCACTGGCCAACTTCCTGCGCACCCAGCCGTCGGTGAGCGCCGTGCGCATCGATCCGACGGCGCACACCGTAGCGCTGGCCACCATTGGCGAAGTCGATGTCGGCGACCTTGAAGAAAAACTCGCCGCGACGATCGCCGCGGTCGAGGCACAGTTCGCGTCGCGGGGCGTGAGTGCGGTCCCGGCGGGATTTGCGCTCCGACGCGATGGTGACGCGACGATCATCGGGCGCAAAATGGGCGTGACCGCGGAGAAGATGTGGCTTTGGCGCGAAATGGAGTGGCCCGAAGTGCGCGAGATCGAGGAGGCGGCCGGAGAGGAATGGCGCCTCCTGGCGACGCTTGCGGTGATTTGTGCGGTGGCAGGCGTCGCCGGGGTGGTCGCGGAACGCGCTGCCCCGGGTTTGCCTTGGCTGGCGAAGGTGCTGTTTGGCGGGGCCGTGATCGCGGGTGGCTGGGATGCGGCCGTCGACACGTGGGCGAATCTCAAGAAGCGCGAGGTGGATATCCACTTCCTGATGCTCGCGGTGGCGGTCGGGGCGATTTCCATCGGGGCTTGGGGCGAGGCGGTGTTGCTGCTTTTTCTTTTTTCCGCGTCGGGAGCGATGGAGGCGTATGCGCTCGATCGCACGCAGCGCGAAGTCAGTGCGCTGCTGAAGAGTTCGCCCAAGAGCGCCGCGTTGGTGCTGGCGGATGGGAGCGAGCAAGAGGTGGCCGTCGAGAGTCTCGAGGTGGGCCAGCGCGTGCGCGTGAAACCAGGCGAGGCCTTTGCGGCGGATGGGATGGTCGTGAGCGGAAAAAGCGCGAGCGACGAATCCGCGCTGACGGGCGAAGCCACTCCGGTAGAAAAGCGCGACGGCGACCAGGTCTTTAGTGGCACGCTCAATCTCTGGGGCGTCGTGGAATTCACGGTCGTGCGGCTGCCGTCGGAGAGCACCCTGCAGAAAATCATCCGTCTCATTCAGACGGCGCAAAAACTGAAGGCGCCGAGCGAGCGGTTCACGGATCGATTTGGCACCGGCTACACCTATGCAGTCATCGGCGGAGCGACGTTGATGTTCCTCATGTGGTGGCTGGTGTTCAAATTGCCGGCGTTTGAAAATACGCCCGAGACTCGGTCGGCATTTTACCGCGCGATGACGCTCATGGTGGTGGCGAGCCCGTGCGCGCTCGTGCTGTCGATTCCGTCGGCGATCCTGGCGGCGATCGCGTGGGGCGCTCGGCATGGCGTGTTGTTTCGGGGCGGCGCGGCAATCGAAAAGCTGGCGGATATCAACATCGTGGCGCTCGACAAAACGGGCACACTGACGACGGGCGAACTCTCGGTGGTGGGCAGCGAGAGCTATCCGCCGGGGCGCGAAGCCGAAGTGCTGCAACTGGCGCACGCGCTCGAGTCGAAATCGCATCATCCGATCGCGCGCGCCATCGTCCGCCACGCGCGGGCGGAGGGCGTGGCAGAGCTGGCAGTGGAAGATTTCCAATCGCTCACCGGGCAGGGGCTGCGCGGAAAGGTCGATGGCGCCACGCTGTTGCTCGGCCGACGTGAGCTGTTGGAAAACGGACCGCTCGCGGAATGGGCTAAAAAACTTCCGCCGGCAGCCGCGGAGTTGAGCGAGGTGTGGGTCATCGGCCGCGGCCTCGTGGGCCGGATCCTGTTGAAAGATCAGATTCGCGCGGAGTCGCGCGGGGTGTTGGCGGAGCTGAAGCGGGCCGGCATTCGGACGGTGATGTTGACGGGCGACCGGCGACACGCGGCCGAGGCGGTCGCAAAGGAAATTGGCCTCGACGAGGTGCGCGCGGGGCTGTCGCCCGAAGATAAGGTCAACGCGATCCAGTCGCTTCGGGCCGGTGGCGCGAAGATCGCGATGGTCGGCGACGGTGTGAACGATGCGCCTTCGCTCGCGGCCGCCGATGTCAGCGTGGCGATGGGGGCGCGGGGGAGTGATTCGGCGCTGGAGCAGGCGGAGGTCATTTTGATGCACGACCGGATCGAGAACTTCCTCGCGGCGCTGCGGCTCAGCCGACGCGCGCGCACCGTGATCCGCCAGAATTTGGCCATCTCCCTGGGAGTGGTGATAGTCATGGTGATAGCGACGGCGATTGGGGCCGTGCCTCTGGCCATCGGCGTGGCGGCCCACGAGGGCAGCACGCTGATTGTTTGCCTGAATTCGCTGCGGTTACTCTTCGGGCGGAACCTGCAGCCGGGCGGAACTTTTGCATCGTAACCGGCAGCCGGGTGGACACCGTCATTATCCGCATGAACCCGAAGTTGCCCCTCTTCGCGCTCGCCATGGGAGCGCTGATTCTTAACGCCGGGTGCACGTTCCCGTCCCGCGGGACGGTTTACGACCGCAATTCAGCCGGGCGTGCCATGTCCGTGGATACAGGCGATGTGGTGAGCGTGCGCGATGTCCAGATCAGTGGTCGCAATACCATCATCGGCGTCGGCGGCGGCGCCATCGTGGGCGGGGCGGCGGCTTCCGGTGGCAGCGGTGTGGGTGGCGCAGTCGTCCAGGCGGCGGGTGCGGTCGGTGGTGCGATTCTCGGCGAATCGGTCGAAGAAGTGGCGACGCGGCGCTGGGCGCAGGAAATCACGATCAAGTTGAGCAACGGCGACACGATTGCCGTGGTGCAGGAATTTAAAAAAGAAGGTCGCATCAATGCCGGCGAGCGGGTGCAGGTGCTGAACGGCGGCGGCGGGACCACGGTGCGTCGGCTACTTTGAGCGGATGCGGACGCACGGTCTGACGTGGGCGCTTTTGGCGGGACTGGTGGCCATCTGGGGTGGCTGTGCGGTGGGGCAGAGTATCCCGCCGCCAACGCGACCGTTGCGCGAAATCGCGCGCGAAGATCGCGGCGAGATCATTTCGGTGCGCGACACGGTGATCGATTTACGCACCGGCATGGGCCGCGCCATCGGCGCGCGAGCGCCCGCGGTGCCCGTCGGCCCGGTTGGGGTTCGGCTGCCGATTACCATCGGCGGCGAGAAGAAGGTCGAAGTCCCGGGCGAGGAAATGACGGTGCAGCTCGCCTCGGG
>JANPIT010000817.1:0-7135 GCA_031425115.1 Opitutaceae bacterium
CCTCGAGCGGAACCGGTTTTCCAGCTTTGATGGCGCGGGAGATTTTGTCGGCCGAGGCGCTCGCGTGGGCGCGGGAAAGTAAGTTTTCGGCTGATACCTTCACCTGATCGGGATCGCCAAACGTGCTGAAGCGACTGGCCCACGCGATGCGCAAGGCTTCCAGTTTCGCCTGCAGGCGGGCGGGGGCTGAGAGGTTCGGCCAGTCGAGGGCCTTGAGGGCGGCGAAGGCTTCGAGGAGCAGCAGACCGGTTGCGGGCAGGGGAGCGGTGTGGACGCTCATTCCGTTCCACAGCTCGAGCGAAAGTGGCGCGAGCTCGCGGGCGCGATACGCGGCGAGATCGGAGATCGTGACGAGACCGCGGTTTTGGCGGAAGGCGGCTGCGATTTTTTCTGCGAGATCGCCGCGATAGAACGAGTCGCCGGAATTGCGTGCAGCGAGCGTTTTGAAGAGCGCGGTCAGCGCGGTGTTGCGGCGGAGATCGGTGGCGGTGGGAACTTTGTCGGCGGCCGTGGCGGCCTTCGCGCCGGGATCCGCCCCGCGGAAGAGTGGGGCGTAGTCGCCGGACTCGCACAACGCGATGACGGGGGCGAGGGTGTCGCGGAGGGAGCGCGTGCCGTAGCGCGTGAGCGCGAGTTCGAGGCCGGCGAGGGTGCCGGGCACCCCGGCGGCGAGCCAGCCGACGTTGTGTCGGTTGCCGGCGACCTTGCCGTTGGCGTCGAGCGGGAACATGTCGGCTCGGGCCGCGGCGGGTGCGGTGGAGTTGAAATCGATCGCGGTGATTTTCTGGCCGCCGGCGAGCGCGATCACGGCATGGCCGCCGTATCCGCCGATCCCGCACTGATGCGGCGCGACCACTCCGGCGGCGAACGCGGTGGCGACGACGGCATCGATGGCGTTGCCGCCCTCGCGCAGGACTTTTTCGCCTACCTTCGCCGCGACGGCGTTTCCGACGATGGCGCCGGATGACGCTGAATTGTCCGCCGTGGCGGACAATGTGACGTGCGGCGCGAAGACCGCGGCCGCGGCGCCGGTGCCGGCGAGGCGGAGCATTTCGCGGCGGGTGAGGGCGGGTGAAGCGGTCATGGCTGGGGGGTGGAGCGGCTTGTCCTCAAGACGCTGGTTTGGGAGCGTAGCGGAACGGCTCTCGGTTCCGTCGGAGCCGGTAGCGGCTCCGCTACAAAGCGCGTTGGGGACAACACGCTCCACCTCTGACCGGCAAGGCTCGGTCTCATTGGCGCAATTTCAGGAAAGCGACGAGGTCGGCGAGTTCCTGGGACGAGAGCACGGCGGCCATACCGGGAGGCATTGGCGATACGGCGCTGGGGGCGATCTCCTTGATCTCGCTGCGCGTGACGCGCTGTTCGGAATCGGGCCCGGTGGTGAGGATGACTTCGTCGGGCGCATCCTTTTTGAGGATACCGGTGTGCGCGTCGCCGGACTGGGTCGCGACGGTGAAAGGCTCGTAGCCGCGGACGAAGGTCGCGCTGGGATAGACGATGGCTTCAAGCAGTTCGCGCTCGTTGCGGATGCGGCCGATGTTGGTGAGATCGGGGCCGTAGCGGCCGCCGCCGTGGCCGACGACGTGGCAAAGGGTGCAAGCCGTTTTCTCGCTGTTGAACACGGCCTGGCCGCGGCGGACGTCGCCGGTCTTTACGGCCACGAGCAATTCGTCGACGTGCGCGTTTTGTTTCGTCGCGTCCGCGTTGATGAGCGTGAGCAACTCCTGACTCTGCGCCTGCACGTTGGCCGGATATTTCGCGAAGGTCGGTTTGATGAGATTGGCGCGGAGGCCGGGGAGGCCGGGAGATTGGCGGAGGGCGGCAACGAGCTTGAGGCCGAGCGCTTCGTTGGGTGCGCGTTCGAAAGCGGGCAGCAGCTTCGGCGCTTCCAGGGCACCGACCGTGCGCATCGTATCGGCCAACGTGAGTTGTTGGGCGGGCGAGAGCGGCGCCTTGGCGAGGACGTTCGCGGCGGCGGAGCGCGAGAGGAGGGGCTGGTTGGCGCCGAGTTGAGCGCGGAGGAAATCAAAGAGCTCGGGCTCGACGGTGCCGAGCGTGGCAGGCGAGATCGCGAGGGCGTCGAGGCGGACGTCCGCGGCGATTTTCGGGTCGCGGCCGAGTCGAGCGAGAGCGGTGGTGAAGGCGGTGTGGCCCGTTTTCGGGAGCGGCAGCATGCGCGCGGTCGCGACGGCCTGACGCTGCACGGCGGCGTCGGAGCTGGTGAGGGCGGTGGCGGTCGCGTCGAGCCAGGCGGCGGGCGTCTCTTTCAAACCGGCGGCGGCCATCGCCCGCAGGGCGAGGAGTTGGAGCGGCGGGCGGGCGGTGGGGCCGACCATTTGGGAGGCGAGCAGTTGCTGGATGGCAGGGGCTTTGGCGAGGTGCGCGAGCTGCGCCTGAATTTCGGAGCGTTCAACGTCGGACGAAGTCGGCGTCGCGAGGCGCTCGCGGAAAAAATCGGCGAGCGGCGCGCCCCAATCGGCATGGTTGCCCACGATCCAACCGGCGGTTTGCCGGAGCATCGGCACGGTGGACTTCAGCCAGGGCAGCACGTGCTCGGCGCGAAGGACGGCGCCCTTCATTTGATCCAAGGCGATGAGCGCGACGCGGACGACGCGGGGGTTCGTTTCCGGCTGCAGTTGCGCGAGCAATTCGCGGCTCTGGCCGAGCTCGATCAAGGCGTAGATCAACGCGTGCTCGGCAATGCGGTCGGCGCTGGCCTCCGGGGTGCCCGTGGCCGTGAACTTATTGCCGCGGAGCCGGCCGGCGGCATCGAGGAGCGCGGGCAGGGCGTCCGTGGAGTGGGTGCGGCCGAGAACTTGCGCGGCACTGGGGACGAGCATCGGCACGGTGCCAGTCACGATTTTCCGTGCGCTGTCGCGTGCTTCGGCGTCGCGCCAAAGGCTCGCGAGGTGCAGGGCGACTTGGGCGATCGAGGGATTCTCGTCTGAAATTGCGGCGCGCACGAGGTTGCGCGAGGCCGGATCTTCGATGCGGGCCAGGGCCCACAGTGCGTGGCGGCGGACGTGCGGCGTGGTCGACGACAGCGCGTGGTCTTTGATCGGCTGGATCGCGCTGGGGCCCTTGCGGCCGAGGAGGAATTGGGCGCGCTCGACGACATACGGGCGGTCGTCGGCGAGGAGTTTCGCGAGGTCGGCAGTGGAGCGGGTTTCCCACGCGATCGAGAGGCCGCGCGGGTCGGACAGTGTCGGTGAACCCGTTTTGCGGATACGGTAGATGCCGCCGAGGATGTCGGGCTTCGCGAGCTGGGAGGTTGGGCAACAGATTTTATACCAAGCTCCGGTATCCACCACGAGTAGACTGCCGTCGGCGTCCTCGAGCACATCGGTGGGTCGGAAATCCTGGCTGTCGGAAGTGACGAAGTCGGTATCGGTCGTCTGGAACGTCGCGCCGTCGGGCTTGAGCTGGTGCCGGGAAATTTTGCGAAGGTTGAAGTAGCAGACGAAGAGGTTGTCGTAGAATTCGTTTCCAAAGACGCGCGAGCGATAGCCTAGAGATCCGCAGGGTGCGGCGGGGCCCATATGCGTCATGATCGGCATGAGATCGCCGGTGCGGACGTGACCGGTAGTGGCGGCGTTTTCTTTGCCGTAGACGCCGCCGTAGATCGCGTGGATGAGGCCATCGCGTTTGCCCGGCGTGCCGATCTGGAAGAACGTTCCGCTGAGGATGCGGTCGCCGCGGGAGGTGAAGGCGACGCCGACGGGGTTGTCCATGCCGCCGGTCATGATCGGTTCGAGGCCGGAGCCGTCGGGGCGCGCACGGTAGATGTGGCCCGCGCGCGAGACGAACTGCTCGCCGGTGCCGAGCGTGTGCTTCTGCTCGGCGAATGCGCCCTTGGTCCAGTAGAACCAGCCGTCGGGGCCGAGGTAGGGGCCGTGGACGTCGTTGGCGCAGCCGGTGAGCGAGCCGCCATCCCACCAGACGACACGCTGGTCGGCCACGCCGTCGTTGTTCGTGTCGGTGAGTTTCCAGATGTGTGGCGGAGCGGCGACGTAGAGCGAGCCGTCGTAAAACAGCGCGCCCTGGGGAAACATCATCTTGTCCGCGAAGACGGTAGATTTGTCGAAGCGCCCGTCGCCGTCAGTGTCCGTGAGGCGGACGATGCGGTGCGGTTTCTGTTCGAACTGAATCGGCGCGCGCTCGCTGAGGCCGGAGGAGTCGGTGGCGTAGAGATTTCCTTTGTCGTCGAAGGCGACGGAGATCGGACGATTCACCATGGGCGGCGCGGCGACCTGCTCGACCGTGAAGCCGTCGGGGACGGTGAGCGTCTGCGTGGCGAATTTAAAGTCGGCGGCGGAGGCGATCGAAGCGAGAGCGGCCGACACGAACGCCAGCGGGAGAAATTTCATTGGGGTGCGGAGATGCTAGCCGTGAGCTGGGGCGTGTCACGGTGGAATCGGGCGGGCGCCCATTTCGCGCACGAGTGGAGTAGCGGGACGACTGCTTTTCGAAACCGGAAGTGGTTTGTTTTGGACAGGATTAACAGGATTGAAGACAGGATTTTCAGGGACGATCCCAATGCAGGTGTAGGACGGAAAATCCTGTAAATCCCGGTTCGAAATCCTGTCCATCCTGTCAAAAGAATGCGCGGCGAACCGCCTCAAAGCTGAAACAGCTTCTGGGCGTTGCCGAAGAGGATTTTGCGCTCGGCGGCCTTGTTCGGGGAGAACTCGCGAACTTGCGCGATCTGGCGCACGCCTGAGCAGTCGAGCACGGCGCCGGTTTTGTCGACGCAGTCGCTGCCGAACATCAGCTTGTCCTGGTGACGCGCCATGAAGGCGCGCGCGTGCTCGGGGTCGCGGTTGAAGGCGCCGTGGCCGGAACCGGCGGAGAGATCGGCAAACATGTTCGGGTAATCGGCGAGGTAGCGGTCGGTGAGGCCGCCGGGGGTGACTTTGCCGCGCGGGTAGAGCGACTTTGGGTTGTCGGCGTAGCCTTGGTGAATGTTGGCCCACCAGGTCTGGGCGTGGCCGATGAAGTTAACTTTTGGATACTTTTTCAGCATCGTGTGGAAACGCTCGAAGCCGTAATTGTAGCTCCCGACCTGCCAGTGCATGAGAATGGGCACGCGATAGGTGTCGGCGAGTTGGTAGAGTTTCTGCATCTCGGGGGAGTCGCACTCGACGCCGAACTTCTGTTCGCCGATGACGCAGGCGCCGAGCTTGAGGTATTTCTCGATCACGCTTGGAGCCTCAGCGAGATCGCTGACCTCATTGGCGCCGAACGCGAACTCGTTGGGATATTGGCGGACGAGCGCGAGCACGTCGTCGTTGCCGCTGACGGTGCCCTCGAGGCCGTTGGAGCGACCCTCGTGGGTGGAGCCGCGCAAGATCTCGCGGCCGGCGGGCAGGAGGATCGTTTTGGTGACGCCCATCGCACGTTGGTGGGCGAGCAACTCGGCGTTCGAGCGCGCGGGGGAGATCTGTTTCCACACGCCGTCGCGCTTGCCGCCGTAGTTCGTGTGCTGGTGGATATCGATGATCGGCTCGGGCTGCGCGGTGCGGGCCTTGGCGGAGTCGGCGGCGAAACCGAGGCGGGTGGTCGCCAGCGCGAGGGCGGACGTGAGCAGAAAGTCGCGACGGGAGATAAAGCGAGGGGTGGGCATCGTGCGCGCACTCAAAACGCGACGTGCGCTGGCTTCCAGCCTGCAGATAAAGTGATTCGACTTCCCGCGGCCTCGGCCGCCCGGCGCGACTCAGCCGCGACCCGCACCGCGCTTCATCAGGCCTTCGCGTGCGGACTCGAGCTTGGCGCGTTCCTTGGCGGTGAGGCTGCCGATACCGGACTTTGCGATCTTGTCGAGGAGAGCATCGACCTCGGCCATGGTCGCAGATTCCGGGGTGAGCGGCGCCGTGAACGTGGGTTTTTTGACGGCCACGGGATCGGGCAGGACGCGAAGCATCGGTTTGCGGCGCGGCCAGCGGAGGCGCGGCAGCGTGAAGTGGCCCTGCTCATAACGCACGAAACCAAACGCGAAGCCGCAAGTCGCCCAGAGGGAGAGCAGTTCCACATGTTGGTGACCGGCGATGGCCATCAGCGTGAAAATGCCGACAAGAATAAACGCCAGCCACTTCGCGAGCAGATTGAAGAAGACGGGCACGTTGGGATAGAGCGTGGCGAAGGCGATGAAGAGCGCGAAAGCCCCGGTCTCGCCCGATTTGGTCGACGGGAGCAGCGGACCCACAGCGGTGAGAACCAGCGGTGTGAGCACATAAACCGCGCCGTAGAAAAAGAGGAATTTCCGGCGGCCGAAGAATTTCTCCAGTTCGCGGCCGAACCAGACAATCATGAACATATCCACCACGAAGCCGAAGCTCGGCGGATTCCAAAAGCCGTAGGTGAGGACGCGCCAGACCTGGCCGTTGAGCACGAGTTCGCTGCTAAACCCCATCCACGTGAGCGGGGTGTAGTTCTGAAACCCCATCAGGATGGTCGTGACGAGCATCGAAGCCACGAAGACCACGACGATGAAGTGTGCCGCGTAAATCGGGTAGCTCTTCAGCCAGGTGAGGGGCTGTTGTTCGTCGGAGGGGGCTCCCCAGTCGCGGTGTCCGTTCATGTGGCGTCGAAAGACAGACCTTGGCTTCCGTCGGACGTGTCCGCAAGCGGCGAGAGATTTTTTGCGCACGACGAGCGAGGTGTGGCACTTAAGGCGGCGTGATGGCGGGGATGGCCAAGGGCGGATTTTTTGCAGCCGGGGCAATTCCGGGGCGCGAACCGCGGTTCCGCGATTGCGCGAGGGGAGGCGACCACTCAGGTTCGCGGTGCCCCATGAAAAAATTCCGTCTCCTCCTTGCGCTCAGTCTCGCGCTCGTGCCGGCGTTGCGCGCCGAGTTAAAGCTCCCCGCCATCATCGGCGATCACATGGTTCTCCAGCAAAAGCTGGCTAATCCCATCTGGGGTTGGGACACGCCGGGAACCAAAGTGACCGTGACCTTCGCCGGTCAATCGCACACCGCAACCGCGGGCGCCGATGGCCGTTGGACCGTGAAGCTGTCCGCGGTCGGGGCCAACGCGACGCCCCAGACCCTCGGGATCGCGGGCACGTCGAAGCGTCAGATCAAGGACGTGCTGGTGGGCGAAGTGTGGATGTGCTCGGGCCAGTCGAACATGCAGT
>JANPIT010000818.1:0-5467 GCA_031425115.1 Opitutaceae bacterium
GGCGTGCGGCTGATCGTCCGGCTGGCCAGCGCCGCCATCCTCGCGCGCCTGCTCACCCCGGAGGCCTACGGCGAATTCGGGATGGCTGCGGCAGTGTATGGCCTGCTCTCGATGGCGCGCGACTTCGGTATCGTCACAGCGTTACAGGCCGCCGACATCACGCCCCACCGCTTCAACGCGCTCTGCCGCTTCGGTTTCATCGGCGGCCTCGCCCTTACCGGCCTCGGCGCCGCCCTCGCCGCGCCCACCGGTTGGTTCTTCGCAGAGAACCCCACGGTGCCCGGGGTGTTAGCGGTAATGAGCAGTGCTTTCATTTTTTCGGGCCTGGGAGCGCCCGCTGTCGGGATCCTCTACCGCGAAAAACAAGCCGGCCGCGTAGCGCAGTTCGAAGCGGTGGGTATCACGCTCGGCAGCAGCGCGGCCGTCGTTGCGGCGTGGGCCGGTGCGGGCGTGTGGTCACTCGTGCTGATGGGCATCGTCACTGAGTTTGTCGTCTGCGTCCTCGCCTGGCGCGCCTGTCCATGGCGCCCGTCCCGCGCAACGGGCGACACCCCTTGGTTCTCGCTCGCCACCCTCGCCGCCCATCTCACCGGACACAATCTCGCGACCTACGTCACGCGCGCCCTCGATCAGGCCGTAGTCGGCCGCGTCGCGGGCGCCGGCGCTTTGGGTCTCTACGGCCGCGGCGCGCAGATCGCAGCGCTGCCCGCGCAATATGGGATCGGTCCCTTCAGTCCGTTCGTGGTGGCCGGCCTCGCTCGCTTGCGCGGCAGCGCCGATGATTACCGCGCATTTTTCCGGAAGGCGCTCAACGGACTATATCATGTGTCGCTGGCCGGCGCCGCCGCCTGCGTGGCGATCCCCGATCTGCTCGTGCGCGCGTGGTTTGGCGACCAGTGGATCGCGGCCGCACCGGTCGTCCGCTGGCTCGGCGTTGCCCTCGCAGTCCAACCCGCTTTGAGCGCACCGTTTTGGCTCCTCGGGGCAAGCGGCGAGAGCCGACGCCTTTTGCAATGGGCAGTTTGTGGCGCGGTGCTCATGGGCGGGGGGTGCTGGTTCGCCGCTCCGTTCGGTTTTGCGGCAGTGGCACAGGCTGCCGCGACGACCGCCGTGCTTCATGCTGCGCTCGGTCCGGCATTCTGCGCGCATCGCACGCCCGTCACGCTGCGTGATTGGCTCACCCCGCTTCTTCGGCCCGCTTTTATCCACGGGGCAGCCGCGAGCAGTGTGATCATCGCGCACCATTTCATTCTGACTTTGGATCTCTCAATCCTCGCGCGTGCCACGATCCTCGCCGGACTGGCCGCCGGCGTTTACGGTGCGATTTTTCTCGGCTCCGCGCGCGCGCGATCTGAACTGCGCGAGCATATGTTCTGGTCGCGATGAATCCCATCTGGCGCGAACGCATCGTGGCGCTCGTCGCCGCCCTCGTGGCGGTGTGGCTCGCGTATGGTCTGGCCGAAGGCGCCCTCGTGCTGCCGCTCGTCGCGGGCGCGATCGCGGCCGCCGCCATTTTCGTCCGGCTCACCAGTATGAGCATCGATGCGATTGTCGTGGGGGGCCTCCTGTTTGGCTACATCGTCGGCAACCGCGGCTTCGCTCAACTGATGCCCGTGCCGGGTTTGCCGCTGCTGCCGGCCGAGATGGGGCTCGCGGTTGCCTCCGGCTGTCTGATGTGGCGTTGTGCCCGGGACAAATCCCTCCCGTGGTGCCGCGACGCGCTCAACTACGCGCTGCTGTCCTGGATCATCGTGGGCTCAGCCCGTTTCGCTTTTGACCTCCCCCGCTACGGCTTCGTGGCCGTGCGCGATTTCGCAACGGTCTACTACGTCGCATTCTTCTTCATCGTGCAGCAGCTGGGGCAGGACGAACGCGCCCGACGCTTCCTGCTCAAGAGCCTGCTCGTTGCCAGCGCGACGCTGCCGCTTGTTTTCACGCTGTTCGAATTTTTCCCCGAATTCTTCATTGGCACCCTGACGATCCGCGGCGTTCCCCTAATCTACTTCAAGGGCGACATCGCTCCTGCTTTTCTCGCGGTGGGTGGGATCCTGCTTTTTCTCGGTCCAGCTCCCCGCCACCAGTGGTGGGCGCGACCGCTGGCCGTCGCCATGATCCTGCGTGTTTTTATCGGGGACAACCGCGCGTCTCTGCTCGGCACCGTCGTCGCCCTCGCTTGGATCGCTCGCTCCCGTTTCCGCCGCTTCGCGTTCGTGCAAGGCGGCGTGGTTGCGCTGGTCCTCCTGCTGCTCGTCGGACTCGCTACGTTCACCAACAATCCCTGGGCCACCACTAAAGTGCGCAGCGCCAGCGAACGCGCGCTCTCGGTCGTCGATCTCACCGGCCGCTTTGCCTATCGCCAGGAGGAGAGCCTGAGCAAATCGGACAACAATCAATTCCGTTGGGTGTGGTGGCGCACCGTCGTGGCAGAAACGCTCGCCACCAATCCCGCACTCGGTCTCGGCTTCGGCTACGACCTCGCGCGCGGCTTCCTCCAAGAATACAATCCTGACATGGCGGAAGACTTCACGGCCCGCAGTCCGCACAGCATCCTCGTCACCTCGCTTGGCCGCATGGGACTCGTCGGCCTCGTCATCTTTCTCTGGATACTCGCCCTGGTCTTCGCGCGCACGTGGCGGGTCATGCGCGATCCCGCGAGCGAGCCCATGGAAGTCGCCCTCTGGGCCGCGCTGTGGCCGATCGCGATCAGTGCCGGCCTCGGCGTTGTCCTCGAGGGTCCGATGGGCGCCGTCGTCTTTTGGTCACTCCTGGGGCTTGCGACCACCCATCGAGCGCCGACTCCTGAGGCTCCCGGCGCGAGTGAAGCAGCCCAACTCGAAGAATCCACGCCTGCCTTGGAGACCACCTCGCCGCGCCCATCCAATTGATCCTGTCCTCCGCCACCGGACATTTTGTCCATTCTGTTCATTCTGTCTAAATTCAGGTTCTCCGCCTCGTGAATCGCCCTTCGCCTACTACCTACTCAGCGCACTCGACGTAACGTTCTGACCCCCGCAAACCGGCACGCCGGCTTGACCCACATCGGTTGCCCGACATCCATGTCTGACATGAAAACCTTCACTGCGCGCGACCTCAATCGGTCACCCGCCAAAGTGCTGGCCGCCGCCGATCGCGACGGCGTGGCCCGGGTTCGAAGTCGCAGTGGCCGCACCTATTCGCTCAAACCGGACATCGTGCCCGCAGGAATGGTCGACTGGGAGGATTTTGCTCAGCGCCGACGCGCGGCCATAAAACGCCTGAACATGCCGCGTATCTCCTGCACTGATGCCGTCGTGCTCGATCGCCTCATCGCCGGCGAGTGAAGCCTTACCTCGATACGAATTTCCTCCTCCGGGTATTCCTGGACTACGAGGACACGGAAGTCGCGCTGAACCGCTTGCGCACGTTGCGCGCGAACAAGGTGAGCTGCCCGGCAACCTGGTTGCACCGCATCGAGTATGCGAACGCGCTTCAACTCCTGGTTTTTCAATCTCGTTCCGGTGGGAAACCCCACATCTCCGCCGAAACCGCTGCCGTGGCCCAACTCGATTTCGAGTCTGCGCTGCTACCCGACGGCGCCCTACGTGAGTCGGCCGTATCCACGCAGGAACTCGCGAAGCTCTGCCACGAATTGTCCGCTCGTCACAGTGCCAAACACGGATTCCGCACCTACGACCTCATCCATGTGAGCTCCGCGTTGCTCCTGAAACGAGATGCGCTCTGGAGCTTCGACCTGAAGGCGAACAAACTCGCAGCACTCGAGGGGCTGAAAACGCTGTGAACCTCCCTTCGCCCACCGACTACCTCGCCGTCTTCAAGACGACGACGCGCACCAGTTGGGACATTCTCACGCCTCTCGCGTTACTCGGGCTCAGCGCCTTCGGCGTCGCTTTCATCTATTCCGCAGTGCTGCAGTCGCCGTCGCATCACAACGACTGGATCAAGCAACTCGTATTTCTCGGCATGGGCACCGTGGTATATATTACCGTCTCACTCATCGATTACCGGTTCTGGCTCGGCGTCGCGCACTGGGTTTACGCCGCCTGCCTCATTCCTCTCTTTATCGTGCTCATTCCGGGAGTTGGCGGAAGTGCGGCCGAAAAGTGGGGCGCGAGTCGCTGGATCCCGCTCGGGCCTTTCGGCACGTATCAGCCGTCCGAGACGGCCAAGATCGCGGTCGTCCTGATCACCGCGAGCATCCTCACGCACTCGCGCGTCGGCACCATCCGCCAGTCGCTCGGCACCTTGGGGAAATTGGCCCTTGCGGTGGGTGCGCCCATGTTTCTTATCATAAGACAGCCCGACCTCAAATCGGCGATTGTTTTGCCCCCGATGGTGTTCTCGATGCTTTACGTTTCGAAGTTGTCCCCCCGGTTCTTCGTGGGGGCGCTCGGCGCGTTCCTAATCATGGTCGGGCTCGTGGCTTGGGACAGCGTGCGCTATGTCAGTTTCATGGATGCGCACGGCTATTCCTACGTCGCCGACCGGGGGAAATTCGACAAGGAGGGCAACGGCATCCTGCCGTTTCACGATTATCAACGTAACCGCATCCTGGCGTTCGCCGCGCCGGACAAAGTGGACCCGAAGGGTCTGGGCGTCGCTTACAACCTCCAGCAATCGCTTATCTCCGTGGGCAGCGGCGGGTTGATCGGCAAGGGCTGGACGGAGGGCTGGCAGGCGCAGCTCGGTTATTTGCCGCGCTCGGTCGCGCATAACGATTTCATCTTCTCGGTCATTGCCGAGGAAAAAGGATTTCTGGGAAGCCTCACGGTCCTGGGCCTGTTTGGTTTAGTGATGTTCAACGGCATACGCATCGCCGGTTCCGCTCGGGACCGACTCGGCACCCTGATCGCCATCGGCGTCACGGTGTTGTTCGCGGTGCATGTGTTTGTGAACATCGCCATGACCATCGGGCTGGTGCCCATTACGGGCATACCGCTTCCCTTCATCAGCTACGGTGGCTCCTTTGTGCTTAGTTGCTGTTTGCTGCAAGGACTGGTCCAAAGCGTCTGGCGCTTCCGGAAGGATTTCACATGAGATCCCTTCCTCGCGCCATCGACCGCTCTGCCAGAATTTCCTGCGCCGCAACTGCCGCACCCGGGAGTGCCGTGATCAACCCACACGACAACCATGAGCGATCAACAGCAATCGCGCCCCGCCAACGGCGACGTCCCACCGGACGTTGCCTCTAAATATGACGAAGAACTCGTCAACCCGCCGCCGGAAAACGAAGCGGCTCCGTTCAGCACCGCCGAGTTAAAAGCCGGCGCCACCGAACGAGCCAAGAATCGTCCCCTCCTCCAGAAAATCCTCGCGGTGTTCCAGAAGGAAAAAGGCTCCTACCGCGAGCTGATCATCAATTCCGAGCCGTTGGAGAAGCGCGTCGCGCTCCTCGTCGACGGCCGCCTAGAGAAGTTCGAGATCGAGCGCGAGTCCGACAACCGGATGGTCGGCGGCATCTACAAAGGCC
>JANPIT010000819.1:0-29506 GCA_031425115.1 Opitutaceae bacterium
GGTTTGGTCGCGGTGCGGATCAGACGGAAAATGCACTGGCCGCGCGCGGAGCGCACGGCCCACCTCCAGACTGCAGACTTTACCATATAGATGACCGCGCTGCTCCGTCCACCCGCTGCCTCACACCCACCGCCGCAGGTCCACCCGCAGTTTTTCCCGCGCCCGCGCGACGCGCGTCTCCACCGCCTTCACCGTCGCACCGACCGCCACCGCGATCTCCGCCTGCGAGAGCTGCTCGTATTCAAACAGCACAATCGCCTCCCGCAGCTCCTGCGGCAGCGCCGCAATCGCCTCCTGCACCGCCGCCGCTCGTTCCTTCGCCTCCAAGTTTCTCGCGCCACCCTGATTCCCCGCCACTCCAGTTTCCTGTCCCCCGTCTCCTGTCCCCTGCGTTTCGCTCCACTCTTCGAGCGCCACTTCTGGACGCCGCCGCCACCACCGCAGCCGGTTGCGCGCGAGATTCACTGCGATCGAAAACACCCACGGCCGAAAAGCCGCATCCGCGCGAAATTTTTCCCGCTGCTGCCAAACCCGCACAAACGTCTCCTGCGCCAGCTCCTCCGCTTCCCGGGCATTGAGGACCAGCCGCGCAATCACCGCCTTCACCGGCAATTCCCAACGCTCCATCAGCGCCGCGAGCGCCGCCTCATCCCCTCCCTGCACGCGGCGCATCAAGGCGCGATCTTCTTCACTCGCGCGGCGCGCCGCTGCTGCCTCACCCGCCGCCTGCGTGTCGCCGCTCGCCGCCATCAGGGTTTCGCTCGCACATCGGGCGCCCCGTGATGCGCGTAACCCGCGACCCGCGGCAGCACGGTCGCAAGATACCGCTCACCCTGGCCCGGCGGCATCAACGCCGCCACGCGACGGAAGTGCCCCGTCATCGCGTCCACGCACACTTTCTCCAGCGCCGCGATCTCGGCCGCCGGCGCCTTGCGTTCCCGTGCCGCGAGAATCGCCGCACAGTGCTCGCCGCAGGCGATGCTATAGTCGTCGTGCAGCTGCTTGATCGCCGTGAATTGCGCACCTTCGAGTCTGAACTCCGTGCGGAGCCAGGCCATCGCGTCACCCTCGCGAGCCGCAGCCTGCAGCGCGCGATCCGTGTTCAGCGCATACACCACGCCGAACGCCACTGCGGCCGCCGCGACCAACACCCCGACCGTGATCCAAAAATTCTTCATCGCGCCGACATCGCCCGCGCGTCCAAGGCTTGCACATACGCGGTCGCGAGCTGCGCCTTCTGCGCCGCCGCCCGCGTCCGCGCAATTCCCTGCCCGCCAAACGCACCGCACGTGAGCGCCAGCGCCAGCGCCCCGACCACGCCCGCGCGGTGCCGGCGCGCATAGTCGCTCCAGGCCAGCCCCGCGGGCTCACCCGCCAGCCGCGCCTGCACCAGTGCACGGAATTGCGGAGTGCGCCGCGGCGTCACGCGCCAGTCTGCCAGGGTCCGCGCCAACGGTTCGGATGATTGTCGAGAGTCCATGGGTAAACGTGTTGCCCGACTATAACCCACCCCGGCGAAAATCCCTCGCATTATTTTCAAGGGTTTTCGCGGGCTGAGGGTTATTACAGGCGAAACCTTATCATGAAACTCAACTCCCTCATCCCCTCCGCCCTCCTCGCCCTCGGCCTCGCTGCCGCTGCTCCACTGTCGGCCCAGCACAAGCACGATGCTCACGGCGATAAGAAAGCCGCCGCGCCCACCGCCACCGAAACCGAGATCATCGCCAAGGCTCGCGCCAGCTACCCGCTCAAAACCTGCCTCGTTTCCGATGAGGCCCTCGGCAGCATGGGCGAAGCGACCCCCTTTATTCACCGCGTCGCCGGCAAACCCGATCGCGTCATCTTCGTGTGCTGCGAGGGCTGCGTCGACGACTTCAAGGGCGATCCCGCCAAATTCCTGAAAAAGGTCGATGACGCCGCCGCGAAGGCAGCCAAATCCGGCGCCGCAAAGAAATCCTAAGGCCCCCGATGCGCGCGCGCGTCACCTTCTTCGGTATCCTCACCTTGGTGACGCTCGCCCGCTCCGCCGTCGCGGCCACCCCGGTGCCGTTGCTCGAAGCGGTGGCGCGCGCTCCGCAGCTCCAGGCCGCGCGACAGCGCATCGACGCGGCTCACGCCCGCACCGGTGCCGCCGGTCGCCTCGCCGATGTGGAGGTCGAGGCCATGAGCTCGCGCGTCAACGCCGACACCATGGGCGAGAACCGCGACATGTGGGAGCTGAACGTCCGCCAGCCTCTCCCCAAACGCGGTGAGCGCGCCGCCGATCGCGCCCGCGCCCTCGCCGTGGTCGGGCTCACCGAGGCGGATTACGCCTCCGCCGCTGGCGAGCTAGCCGCCGAAGTTGCGATCTCGCTCGCGGAAGCGGCCGGCGCCGACGCCCGCGCTCAACTCATCGAAGCCCAGCTCACCCGGCTCGGCGCCGTGCTGCAGACGCTGCAAACCCGTCTCGCCGCGGGGGCCAGCACCCGCCTCGCCGATCGCCTCACGATTCAGTCGCGCGTTGCCTCGCTCCAGCTCCAGCTCGCCCAAGCCCAGCGGGCGTCCGAGGATTCCCGCTCCGCCGCGCGCGGCCAACTGGGCCTCGCGCCCGATGCGCCGCTCCCGGCGTTCGCCGCGCCCGAGGTGAGGGAAATTGATCCAGCCGACTCTGCCACGCTCGCCCTCGCCACCGCCCGCATCGCCGAAGCCAACGCGATGGGCAAGATGGCCCGCGCCAGCGCCAATCCCATGACCTCCGTGGGTCTCCGCTTCGAACGCGAACGCGGCGGCATGGGCAACCAGGACACCATCGGTGTCGCCTTCTCCTCCGAGATTCCCTGGCGCAGTCGCCGCTACGCCCGTGCCGACGTGCGCGCGGCCGAGGCCGACCGCGCCGCCGCCCAAGCCGATGCCACGGCCGCGCGTCACCGGATTTCAAGCACGCTCGCCCGGGTCGAGCGCGCCGAACGCGTCGCTGATACCGCGCGCCGCCTCGCCGGCGAAACCCAAGTCCGCCTCAGCGCCGAGCACGAGTCTCTCACCCGCGCCACCAGCGTCGGCGTCGGCACCGGCCCCGGCATGGGCGGCGATTCAATCGTGCTCCACGCCGTCGACATCCTCGACAAGTCCACGGAGACCCAGCTGCAGATCATCGAAGCCGAAACCGCCGCCCGCACCGTGCGCGCCGACCTCTGGCGCTACGTCTCCGCCCCGCGGCTGCTCTCTCTCAGCTCTAAGCGCTCAGCCAACGACTGATTCCATGACCCGCCACATTTTCATTTTCCTCGGCACCTTCGTCCTCGGCGCCCTCATCGCGCTCGCCGCCCGCACCGCGTCGCACCAGCCGGCCCCCACCGCTGCCACCGGCGCGCCCGCGATCGCCTCTCCCGCGGTCACCGCCGATCCCCACGCCGGCCATTCCGCTGCCGCCGCTCCCGCGAGTAAGCCGGTGAACACCGTCTGCGCCATCTGCGGCATGGACGTCGATCCGAAGCTCCCGACGCTCACTTATCAGGGCCAACAAATCGGCTTCGGCTGCAAAATGTGCCCCCCGAAGTTCAAGGCCGAGCCCGACAAATACGGCCCCCATTATCTGCGCAACGAGGTCATCAAACGCTGAGCCGGCGCGATTTCTCAATTAGATGAAACCACAGAGACACCACGACACGAAGAGTCACGGACCGATGCGTCCTCTCTGTGTCTCCGTGCCTTTGTGGTGTGTCTGAATCCTCCTATGCGCTGGCACTCTAGTTTCACCGCGCTCGCTGGCCTTGCGGTCGGCGCCGCCCTCATCGCGCTCCTCCCTGCGCGGACGCTCTTCGCTGAGAACTCCACTTCCGAGGTCTCTCAATCCGTCCCCGGTGAGCGCTGGGCCTGCCCGATGATGGATTTCATCGGCCACAAACCCGGCGACTGCCCTGTGTGCGGCATGAAGATGACCAAGGTCACCAGCGGCGAGCTCACCGCCGAGCAACAGCGTCGCATGGGCGTCGAGCTGGCCGTCGTCACCGCGGGCCCCGCCACCGCCACCATCCGCGCGTATGGGGCCGTCCGATACGACGACCGCACCTTGCAGGTCGTCATCCCGCGCGTCGGCGGCCGCGTCGTGAAACGTCACCCCGCCGCGTTGCATCCCGGCATGCTCGTCGCCGCCGGCGCGCCCGTCGTCGATCTCTACAGCCCGGATGTCTTCGCCGCCCAGGGCGAGCTCGCCGCCGCCCTCAAGCTCGCCGATCCGCACACCACGCACGCGCTCATCGAGCGCTTCATGCGCTGGAATCTTGCCAAGGTTGCCGAAGCTATCGTCGCCGGCGGCGCGCCCGTCGACACCGTCACCATCACCAGCCCCTTCGCCGGCATCGTCGTCCTCGCCCTCGAAGGCGAGGGCATGGAGGGCGCCAAGCTCCCGCAGGTCGGCCAGGAAGTCATGGCCGACGCCCCGCTCCTCCGCCTCGTCGAGCCCCGCTCGTTCATGGTCGTGGTCCACGTGCCCGAGAACCGCGCGCACTGGCTGCGCGAAGGCCAGCCCGTCCGCCTCGCCTCCGACGATCGCGGCGAGTTGCCCGAGGTCGAAGCCCGCATCACCTGGGTCGCTCCCGAGCTGAATCTCGAGATCCGCGCCCGCGAGGTGCATCTCCACCTCCGCGATCCCCAGAACCGCCTCCTCGTCGGCAGCCTCGTCAACGCTCGCTTCGAGGCCTCCCTCGACGCCAGCCTCAACGTCGCCGATGCCACCAAAGCGGACGCGCCCGCAAAATTCACGCTGATCCCCAAGACCGCCGTGCTCTCGACCGGCGTCCGTCACGTCGCCTGGCGCGTCGCAGAGAAAAAGCCCGACGGCCGCCTCCGTTTCGAACTCGCCCCGCTCGCCCTCGGTCCGCGGATCGAGGACGAGGCCGGCCGCGATCTCTACGTCGTCCGCGCCGGCTTGAAGCCAGGTGACGAAGTCGTCGCCCAAGCCGCCTTCCTCGTCGACAGCCAGGCCCAGCTCGCCGGCACGAGCAGCCTCCTCTTCCCCCGCGGCGCGAGCGCCCCGGCTCCCGCTCACCAGCACTGAGTTCCCTCTCGTCCTTTTGCTCCTGCCCGTGCTCCTGCTCTTACTCTTGCTCCTCAACTTCCAGCGCGACCAACACCACTAGAGCAGGAGCAAGAGTAAGATCACGAGCAAGGGCGCCTCCTCTCCGCTCTCCGCCCCTCCTCGCTCTCAGCTCTCAACTTTCCGAGCACCCGTGCTCTCCTTCACCATCCGCAACACCTTCCTCACCCTCGCCGCCGCGTTCGCGTTCGCGCTCGCGGGCCTGTGGGCGTGGCGTAGTGTTCCCGTGGATGCGATCCCCGACCTGAGCGACAACCAGGTCATCGTCTGGGCCGAGTGGCCCGGCAAGAGCCCGCAGGACATGGACCAGCAGGTCACCTCGCGCCTCGCCCGCGAACTGCAAGGCCTCCCCGGTGTGCAAACCGTCCGCGGCATGTCGCTCTACGGCGCGAGCTACATTTACGTCATCTTCGAAGAGCGCCGCGATCTCTACGACTGCCGCACGCGCGTCCTCGAACGTCTCTCGCAAATCCAGGGCCTCCTGCCCGCCGGCGTGAACCCGCGGCTCGGCCCGGACGCCACTGCCATGGGCCAGGTCTACGCGTTCACGCTCCAAGGCCCGCGCGACCTCGAGAAAAAACGTTTCCTCCTCGACCAGATCGTCGTTCCCGCACTCCGCGCCGTCCCCGGTGTCGCCGAGGTTGCACCCGCCGGCGGCGTTGTCCGCGAATACCAGATCGACGTCGATCCCACCCAACTCGAGGAGCAGGGCATCACGATGGACATGCTGATGATGGCCGTGCAGTCCGCCGGCCGCGATGTCGGCGCCATGAGTGTCGAGCAGAGCGGCGTTGAAACGATGATCCGCGGCGTCGGCTTCATCCGCTCCGTAGCCGACGTGGAAAACATCATCGTCCGCGGCAACCGCACCAAGGGCGCCGGCCTCCGCCTCGGCGACATCGCCCGCGTCCAGCTCGGCGGCCAGTTCCGCCAGGGCCTGCTCGCCGACGCCCACCAGGAGCACGTCGGCGCCATCATCGGCATGCGCGTGCAGGAGGATCCCAAGCGCGTAATCGACGCCGTGAAACGCCGCCTCGCCGACCTCGCGCCCACCTTCGCCCGCGAGCAGCTCAGCGTCGTCCCCTTCTACGATCGCTCCCAGCTCATCCGCGAAACCACCGCCACCCTCTCCTCCACCCTCGTCGAGGCTGTGATCACCACGGTCATCGTTGTCGTGGCTTTTCTGTTACACGTGCGCGCCAGCCTGGCCGTCGCGGTCGCGCTGCCCCTCGGCATGCTGTTCACGTTCCTCGTCATGCGCCTCGCCGGCGTCGGCGCCAACATCATGAGCCTCGCCGGCATCGCGATCGCCATCGGCGTGATGGTCGATTTCGGCATCATCATGACCGAAAATATCACGCAGCACCTCGTCGACCTGCAGGAGAAATGCCGGCGCGAGGGCCGCGCCATGCCGACCTCCCCGTTCAACGCCGAGATCACCGACGCCGTCATCGCCGCCGCCCGCGAGGTCACCCGCCCGCTCCTCACCTCCGCCGCCACCACCGTCATCGGTTTCCTGCCGATCTTCGCGCTCCAGGATCAGGCCGGCCGTCTCTTCACCCCGCTCGCGCTCACCAAGTCGCTCGCGATCACCGGCGCCGTGCTTTTCGGCACGCTCCTCGTCCCCGCGCTCTGCCGCCTGCTCCTCCCGCCGTGGCACGTGCGCAAGCCGATCCTCTTCGCGCTCGCCGGCCTCGCCGGCGGCGTGGCCTTCGGCTGGTTCATCCGCGACGGCTGGAGCCTGCCCATGGATTACGGCCGCTGGTCGCTCACAATCCCCGGCTGGCTCTTCGCGCCGTTCTTCGGCGCCGTCGCCGCCCTCACCGTCTGGCGCATCGGCCGCGAGAAACTCGTCAACTACGAGGAGAATCCCGCGAGCCACGCCATCCACGTCGCCTACGAGTGGGCCTACACGCGCATCCAGCGCCACAAGATCACCTTCACCCTCGCCATCGCCACGCTCGCCCTCGGCGGCTACCTGCTCGGTGCCGGCTGGCACACCCTGAGCTGGCCGCTGCGCAAGACGTTCGCCCTCGCCGGCGCCGACCTCTCGCACACTACGCTCGATCGCACGCTGACGCGCCTCTTTCCCGGCGTCGGCTCCAGTTTCCTTCCGCCCCTCGACGAGGGCAGCCTGCTCTTCATGCCGTCGATCCCCGCCACCGGCGGCCTCGGCGAGACGCAGCGGATCATGCTCACGCAGAACCGCCTCATCGAATCCATCCCGGAAGTCGCCGGCGTAATGGGAAAAATGGGACGTGCCGAAACCGCCCTCGATCCTGCGCCCATCGGCATGATCGAGACCGTCGTCGTCCTGAAGCCCTACGCCGAGTGGCCCACGCACGAAATCACCCGCCCCGATGGCAAAGAGGAGAAACGTCCGCGCACCCTCGCCGAGGTCCGCGCCGCTCTCGCCGCGATCTCCGATATTCCGGGCGTCGCCCCGAGCTGGCTCCAGCCGATCGAGACGCGCGTCGTCATGCTCTCCACCGGCATCCGCAGCCTGATCGCGCTGCAGGTGCTCGGCGACGACGGCGACGCCCTCGAGCGTTTCGCCGAGGCCGCGGAAAAAATCATCCAACCCACGCCCGGCGCGATCGACGTGCAGATGCAGCGCGAGGGCGGCAAACCCTACGCCGAAATCCGCCTCGATCCGCAGCGCCTCGCGCGCTTCGGCCTCACCAACGAGCAGGTCATGCGCACCGTCGAGAGCGCACTCGGCGGCATGGCTGTCACTTATTCCGTCGAGGGCGCTCTGCGCTATCCCGTGCGCGTCCGCTACGCCCGCGAGCGCCGCGACGACGCCGACGAGCTCACCCAGGTCCAAGTCCCCGCCGCCGTCGGCCACGGCGCCATCCCCCTCTCCAGCCTCCTCGCCGCCCCCACGGTCTTCACGTTGGAGTCAGTAGACAGCTCTCAGCTCTCAGCCCTCAGCTCTCAGCTTTCTCTCACTCACCAGCGCAACTTCACTGCCCTTTCCGAAATCCGCGCCGAGCTCACCCTCCCCGCCGGCGAAACCATCGACTCCGTCCTCTCCTCGCTCTCGCCCTCCCTTCGTCCCTCCATCTCCGTCGTCAGTCAGCGTCCCAGCGAGGCGGGTCTCACCTACACCATCGGCCCGATGGCCATCCGTTCCGAAGGCGGCAAGCGCACGCAATACGTCCTACTCAACGCCCGCAGCCGCGGTGAGGTCGAGGTGGTGAACGACGCCGACGCCCGCCTCCGCGCCGCGCTCGCCGATGGCCGCCTCACGCTGCCGAGCGGCGCCACCTTCCGCTGGGTCGGCCGCTACGAACAGAAACTGAAAGCCGACGAATCGCTGCGCTGGATCATCACCGTCTCCCTGGCGCTGATGGTCGTGCTCATCTACATCGGCACGCGCTCCTGGCTCATCACCGCCATCATCATCTTCTGCAACGCCACCGTCACCACCGCCGGCGGCTTCTTCTTCGTGTGGTGGTGGGGCGCCGAGATGACCACCGCCGTTGTCGTCGGCTTCATCGTGCTGCTCGGCGTGATGTTCAACGACGGCATCCTCCTCGGCACTTACATCCAGGAACAGTTCAAGACCCCGCCGCGCGATATCGCCGAGGTCCATCGCCGCGTTTTCCACGCCGGCCTCCGTCGCCGCCGCCCCGCGATCATGACGAACGCCACGACGCTGCTCTCGCTCATCCCCGTCCTCTGGTCGACCGGCCGCGGCTCCGAGCTCATGCAACCCATGGTGCTCCCCGTCGTCGGCGGCATGATCTTCGACATCGTGTCGTTGTTCTCCGTGCCGGTTTTCTTCACCTGGTTCTGGGAATGGAAGCTCGCCCGCGAGGCGCGAACTGAGACTGTTCCCGCCGCGCCCGCGCCGATCGCTTCCTGACCCACCATGCGCCTCCCTCGCTTCCTCTCTCTCCGTCTCTCCGTCCCGCTGCTTCTCCTCCTTCTCTTCCGCGCCGCCGCCCTGTCGGCTGCCACTCCCGTCACCATCCCCGACGCCGCCCAACCGCAACTCACCGTGGGTTCCGACGGCCGCGTCTGGCTCGTTTACGGCCGCGCCACTCCCGCCCCAGCTCCGGCGCCGGCCCCGACGCCGGTCGCCCACACCGACGGACAAAAGCACAAGGGCCACCAACCGCCCACCCGCTCCGGCGATGTGTTCGTCACCTGCTCGACCGACGGCGGCGCGACCTTTGCTCCCGCCGTAAAAGTCGCTCACGTGCCGCAGCTCATGCTTGGCATGCGCCGCGGCCCCCGCATCGCCGCTCATGGCGATCGCATAACCGTCACCGTCATTGCGCACGAACTCCTCGCCTTCACCTCGACCGACGCCGGCAAAACCTGGAGCGCTCCCGCCACAATCAATTCCATTCCCACCAGCGCCCGCGAAGGCCTGCACGATCTCGCCGGCGCCTCCGATGGCCAGTTTTTCGTCACGTGGCTCGACCTGCGGAACGGCAAAACCGAACTCTGGGGCTCCAGCTCGCGCGACGGTGGCCGCACCTGGTCCGCGAACGAGCAAGTCTACAAATCACCCGACAAGACGATCTGCGAATGCTGCCATCCCACCGCACTCTTCGATGCGCAAGGCAACCTCGCCGTGATGTGGCGCAACGCGATCGAAGGCACACGCGACATGTGGCTCACCACCCGCGCCAAAGGTGCGACGCAGTTCGCCTCCGCCCGCAAGCTCGGCTCTGGCACCTGGACGCTCAACGCCTGCCCGATGGACGGCGGCCGGATCATCGCCCTCGGCGACGGAAAATTCGGTGCCGTCTGGCAACGCGCCGGCGAAGTCTTCGTCACCGGCGCCGACGGCGCGGAAACACTCCTGGGCAAGGGCAAGCAGCCCGTCGCTCTCACGCGCGACGGCGAGACCTTCGTGTTCTGGCAACAAGGCAACGACCTCGTGTCCGCCCGCGATTTCCGCGGCACGGCCCCCACAAAATACGCGAGCGACGCGCGCTTCCCGTCGCTCGTCGCGCTGCCGTCCGGCCAGGGCGCCGTGATCGCCTGCGAAGTCGGCCCCGCCAAGGGCCCGACCACCGTGACCGTCGAGCAGCTGTAGCGACTCGACCTCAAAGCAGCCGTTGAAACGCGGAGGCCGCGGAGAGCGCAGAGGAGAAACCACGTTTTGCTCTTCGTTGGCTCGATCACCTCACCGGTGCGCTCCTGCACGCCGATCTTTCTCGCTGCTGCCTCTGCGACCTCCGCTGCTCCGCGTTTCAATATTCACCGGCCGGCCAAAATATGCGCAGCGCCGGACAATCCGCGCGTCGTATCCGCAGAGGGAATTCACGCGGGGAAGTGTAGTGCTGGATGAACCGAACACGTCTCCAACCATCACAGGTGAAATCATGAAAACGTCCCGAACTCTCCTCCAAGCCGCCGCCGGCCTCTTCGCCACCAGTCTCATCACCGCCCTCGCCCTCGCCGGCCCTGGCCCGCAGCATTTCAACCGCACCACCGCCCAGCCGGTCGCGAAACCCGCCACCCCCCCGAAGGCAACGGCGCCCGTCGCCGGCAAATGCGATGCCTGCAAGACCACGACCACATGGGCGATCGGCGACCGCGGCCCGGCCGGCAAAGGCGCCCCGGGCGCATCCATCACCGGAAGCAGCCATGAATGCGGCCGCTGCACCGGCACCATGGTTGTCGCGAAGGCCACCGCCAAGAACGCCATGACCCATGCCGCCACCTGCGCGACGATGGTGTGCTGCAAGTAGCCTCCGCGCCCCGTCCAATCGTCCCCCGCCCGCCCGCCGGATCGAAGTCTTGCGATCCGCCGGCGGCCGCACGTTCAAGGTCGCCCGAGACCCGCCGCTCCCATCTCTCCTCCTCTCCCTCAAAAACGCCCCAAACGCCACCCCACCCGCGTCACTATGCCCCGCAGAGTGTAACGTATTACGTTACATTCTCCGTGCCTCCTTCCGCCGGTTGCGCCCAAAGTCACCCCCCTGACAATCCGCCGTCGCCCGCAGAGTGTAACGTATTACGTTACACTCTGCCGGTGGCAATGGGGGGGGGGGAGAATCGACCGTGAGAGCGGGTAAAGAGGCCAGGGGTGCGCGGGCTCGATGGGCCGCCGCGCTTTTCCCGGCGGCGACATTGTCTTGAGCGGACGCTTGTCAGGCTCGGCGCATGCCTTCGCCCCCATCCAAGGTGTCGCAGACATTCAACTACAGAGCGGATGCGGGACTTATTGTAAGGCCTTCGCAACCACTCCGTCTCCCATCCGAACCTTCGAATCCATCCTTCCCATGCCCTCCACCCTCGCGCTCGTTATCAAATTCTCTTTCTTGCTCGTCGGCTTCTCCACGACTGCCACCTCTGCGGCACTACCCTCCGCCGAGCCCGCCGCACAGTCCGCGGCGGCGACCCGCGCCGCCACCTATCCGCCAAAAACCTGCGTCGTCTCAGGCGGAAAACTCGGTGGCATGGGCAAGCCCGTTCAATACACTCATAAACAAGCCGGCCAACCGGACCGCACTGTGATTTTCTGTTGCCGGAGCTGCATCCGGAAATTTGAAAAGGAGCCGTCCAAGTTTCTCGCCCAGCTCGACGCTGCCGCGTCCGCCGCCCACGCCGCGAATTAGAATCCGTCCACCGCGTGAATCGCTTCCGCCCCTTCGTCGCCACCGCCATCCTGCTCGCCGCCATCACCCCTTCCCTCTCCAACGCCTGCGAGGCGTGCGGGGGCAAGGGCAAGGCGGCCTGGGCCGCGCTGGAGCGCCTGCCGAAGGCTTCGCAGCTTTATCCCAACGCTCGCATCACTGAATACACGCTCGAGATTGCCGAGACCACATTTTCGCCCGCCGGCCAGCCCGTGCGCGCGCTCACGATCAACGGCTCCGTGCCCGGCCCCGTGCTGCGTTTTCGCGAGGGCGATGTCGCGCGCATTCACGTGCGCAATCGCCTAAAGTCAGAGGAAACCTCGACGCACTGGCACGGCCTGCTCGTGCCCAATCTCGAGGACGGCGTGCCCTACCTCACGACGCCTCCCATCGGGCCCGGCGAGACGCGCACGTTTGAATTTCTCCTGAAGCACAGCGGCACCTACTGGTATCACAGCCACACCGGCCTGCAGGAACAGCGCGGCGTCTATGGCGCCATTGTCATCGAGCCCAGGGCCGATGCGCCCGCCCGCCGCGATCTCCCGCGCATTGACCGCGAGGAAGTCATCGTGCTCTCCGACTGGACCAACGAAAATGCGAGCGACGTCCTGCGCACCCTCCTGCGCGGCAGCGATTGGTATGCGATCCGCAAAGGCACCGCGCAATCCCTCCTCGGCGCGTTCCAGGCCGGTCACCTCGCGGACTATTTCAAACGCGAAAAAGCCCGGCTGACCCCGATGGACATTTCCGACGTCGCCTACGACGCCTTCCTCGCCAACGGCCGCCCGCGCCAGCATATCCCCGCGCTCCCCGGGGAAACCGTCCGCCTCCGCGTCATCAACTCCGGTGCGTCGACCTATTTTTATCTCAGCTCCCCCGCCGGCCCGCTCACGATCATTGCCGCCGATGGCATGGACGTCGTCCCCATCCGTCAGCACCGCCTGCTGATCGGCATGGCCGAAACCTACGACCTTCTGGTCACCGTGCCGGCCGGTCCACCCGCCGCGTGGGAAGTGCGCGCCACCGCGCAGGACGGCTCCGGTCATGCGTCAGTCTTTCTTGGATACGGCCGCGAGAATCTCGCGCCCACGCCCACGCCGGTCACGGCCTACAGCATGGACGCCGCCCTCGCCGCCTTGCTCGATCAACTCGACGAGTCCGGAGAACTCACCGACACCGAGGCGCTCGCGAAGGAGAATCCCCGCCCGCTGCCCCCTTACAATCGCCTCAAATCCCCGGCGCCCACGACGCTTCCTTCCGGCGCGACCGCACCCCAGATCACGCTCAAGCTCACGGGCGACATGACGCGCTACCTTTGGTCCATCGATGGCCGCCCCATCGACGAGCAGAGCACCGTCCCGGTGAAACGAGGCGAGATCCTCCGCGTGGTGCTCGTGAACAACACCATGATGCACCATCCGATGCACCTGCACGGGCATTTCTTTCGGCTGCTCATCCCCGATTCCGTGGACCCCGCCTACGCGCCACTCAAGCACACCGTCGATGTGCCGCCCATGAGCCGGCGGATCATCGAATTCTACGCCAACGAGGCCCGCGACTGGCTGTTCCACTGCCACCTCCTCTACCACATGAAAGCCGGCATGGCGCGCGTCGTGAGCTATCCCGCCGGCGACCAAATGCTCGCCGCCCAAAACCCGCGCCCGCCCGCGACAATTCAAACACGTCCGCACCTTCGTCTCTCAACTCTCTACACTCAACTCTCACCCCGTCTCCCGCCCCCGCCTACCGCCCCGCCCTCGACGAACACGCAATGCCGCACACCTACGCGTGGCTCGACCATGTCGGCATCAGCGTGATCGATTCCGGCGCTGGATTCGTGAGCGGTCATTTCTTCGCCGCCTCCATGGCGGCGAGCTTCGCGAGGTATTTTTCCGGAGCGCGAAGGAATTTCTTTTCGCAGGGCTTACAGCAAATCTTGATGGTCTGCCCTTGGTAGACGAACGAGACTTCGTCTCCCATCGAGTCGAGATCGCTGTCAGTCACCAGGCAAACCTTGAGGGGATACGCCTTGGCCGGGCCCTTATCCGCGGGCTTCGTGGCGGCGGGCGGCGGAGTGGAAGGAGCGCTCGACTGCGCCGCGGTGAGTGGCACCGCGAGAGCGAAGAGCGTGACGAAGAGGAGCCTGCGATCTCGAAAACACTCAGCGTTTCCAAGACCATCACCTCGGTCCACAGGCGCGGCGAATGGATCGTCGTTTCAGTCCGGCAAGCGGACACACCGCAGGCGCCGAAACGAATCCTGCCACCCCTGGGCAAGAGAGCCGCAGCGGCTGAATTTGATCGCGCGCTGTCAGCGAAAAACGTCTCCTACGGTCGCGCCACCGCCTCACTGGTCGTCTTGCCGCTCGAGTATCCGCAGCCCCAATCGTCCGCGTCTGTGCACTCACTTGATTTGAAGATCCCGCCGCTCGTCGTCCTGGCTCTCATCGGCGGCCTCATGTGGCTCGGGGCGCGGGCCGCTCCCGCCGCAGGTTTTCCCTTGCCCGCGCGACAAGCCATCGCGCTCGGTTTGGCCGCCACCGGCGTCGGCACGGCGGTCGCAGGGGTCGTTTCCTTTCGCCTCGCGAAAACGACCGTCAATCCGCTGAAACCCGACACCGCGTCGAGCCTCGTGGCGTCGGGCATCTACCGCGTGACTCGCAATCCCATGTATCTCGGCGCGCTGATCGTTTTGTTCGCGTGGGCCGCGTTCCTCGCGAACGCCCTCGCCTTGATCCTGGTCCCCACATTCGTGCTCTATCTGAATCGCTTTCAAATCATCCCCGAGGAAAAGGCGCTCACGACCCGCTTCGGCCCGGAGTTCGCCGCCTACTGCACGAAGGTGCGGCGCTGGATCTAACCTCCCACTCACTCGGCCCAAGAAAAACATGGCTCTCATCGTCGGCGTAATTCTCGCATTGGTTTTGGGAATCTTCGGCAGCGTGGTCGGCTTCGACCGTGACCGGTCCTATTATGCCACCGTGCTGGCGGTGATTGCTTTGCTCTACGGCTTGTGGGCCGTGATCAGCGGCTCCACCACCACGCTGTTACTGGAAAGCATCGGTATCGTCGTCTTCCTGATCCTCTCGGTCCTCGGATTCAAAATCAGCCAATGGTTCCTCGTCGCGGGTCTGGCGGCCCATGGCGTGTATGATTACTTCCACCCCCACCTCTTTACCAACACGGGCGTGCCCGCTTTCTGGCCGATGTTCTGCGGCAGTTACGACGTCACGGCCGCCGCCTATCTGGCGTGGCTGCTGCGCCGCCGCCGCACCCCACCGCAGTCGGCGTGAGTCCATCCGCTGCGGCGCGAAACCACACTTTACGCACCGCACCCTGGGGCTATATTTCGCCGCATGCCCCAGCCCGCCTCGACTGATGTCGCGTCCGCGCTGCTCGCTCATCGCAGCGCGTTCAAGGCCTTCCTCGTCTCGCGCGTCGGCAATGCCGCCGATGCCGAGGATCTCCTGCAGAACGGCCTCATCAAGGCCCTCCAGCGCGCCGACGAATTGAAGGACAGCGAGAAAAGCATCGCCTGGTTCTACCAGATTCTCCGCAACGTCATCGTCGATCACGGTCGCAGCCGCGGCGCCACGCAACGCCGGGACGACGCTTGGGCCGCGGACGCCGCCACCCTCACCACCGCCGACCGCGAGGCGGAGAAACAAATCTGCGGCTGCTTCGAAGGCCTGATCCCCTCGCTCAAACCCGCGCACGCCGAATTGCTGACTCGCGTCGAGCTGCGCGGCGAATCCGTTGCCGCCGCCGCGATCGCCCTCGGCATCACCGCGAACAACGCGAGCGTTACGCTCCATCGCGCCCGCGCCGAACTCCGCGCCAAGCTCGTCGCTTTCTGCGGCTCCTGCGCCGACGGCGCCTGCCTCGACTGCGATTGCAACGACTAGTCGAGCGGCGTCCGCACTCGCGCCGGTAGACCCCGACTTCCGGGCCACTGCCGTTGAATTTACGAACAATCCAATCTGGCATTCACGAATTCAGGAAAGGGTATTAACAACCGCGACAGACAATCCGTTCGGGCTGCTTCTTCCTGATTTCCTGAGTTCCAGATTTGTCCGCCTGCATTAATCCTAGAAAACACATTTGAAGCGCAGAGGAGAAACCCGTCTTTTTCGCGCCGAGGCGCTTCACCCGGCAGGTGAGTTCTCCGAATCCCGGATTCTCTCTCGTTCTGCTCCGCGTCCTCCGCGCGCTCCGCGTTTCAACTGCGGAATTCTGGTTAATCAGAAGTCCCTCAAGGGGCAAAAGTCGCTGAAAAGGCTCTCACGGACAGGAACCCACTGATTTGATTTCGCCAAGGGCGAAATCTTGTTTCACCGCTCCGGCTCATCGCCTTCGCAACCTATCCAGGGCCCGCTAATCGCGGGCATTGCAACGTCTGCCCTTGGCAGACCCTCATCCTATGCGGAGGCGATTAGCCGCAGCTCACGCCAAGATTTCACCCATTGGTGAAATCCCTCAGCGGTCAAAAACTGCATTGCTGGACTTAATTCAATGCCAGTGGCCCTCCAGGCGGGAAGTTCCGTGTCCCCGCAGTCCGCGCCGCGCTTTCGTGCCCCCGCGGTCGCGCCGCCGCACGAAGCATGTAAGATCTAGGTCGGGGCTCCGTCTCCCTCGGCATGAAGCACACTCAAAGCTCCGCGGCCAACCGTTCGTCTTGTCACACGCCTGCCGGAGCACCGCCTATGTCTGCCGATGTCAGCGCACCGTCCGCCACCGCCGCGCCCGCCGCCAGCCCTACGCCCGGCCACCACCACGGCGGCGGCCACTCCGCCAACCCATCCGACGCCAACGAACCCGTCTACATGGGCCTGCCCCACGAGCGCTTCCTCCGTCCCCGCTTCTGGGTCGCCCTAACCCTCAGCGTGCCGGTGCTCGTCGTCGCCATGGGCGGCATGATCGCGCCGGATTTTTTCCACCGCTTCGACCCACAACTGCTTGCCTGGGTGCAGCTCGCGCTGACGACCCCGGTCTTCTTCTGGGCGGGCGCGCCGCTCAATCGCCGCTGGTGGAAATCCATCCGCAACCGCGACACCAACATGTTCACGCTGATCGTGACCGGCACCGGCGCCGCGTTTCTCTTCAGCATTTTCGCCACCGTCTTCGGCGAACATCTCCCTGCCGCGCTCCGCACCAGCCACGGCGTCCCGCTCTACTTCGAAGCCGTCGCGTTCATCACCACCATCGTCCTCCTCGGTCAAATCCTGGAGCAGCGCGCCCACGCCCGCACCGATGCCGCCATCCGCGCGCTGTTGAAGCTCACGCCGAAAATCGCCCATCGCGTTGGACCCGCCGGCGTCGAGGAGGATGTGCCACTCGAAGCCGTCCAACCCCACGACGTCCTGCGCGTCCGCCCCGGAGAAAATATTCCCGTCGATGGCTCCGTCACCGCCGGCGTCAGCGAAGTCGACGAGTCGATGCTCACCGGCGAACCCGTCCCCGTCGCCAAGCAGACCGGTGACCGCGTCAGCGCCGGCACGCTCAACACCTCCGGCTCCTTCCTCCTCCGCGCCGAACGTGTGGGCCGCGACACGCTCCTTGCCCAGATCGTCCGCCTCGTCGAGGAAGCCCAGAACAGCGAGGCGCCCATCGCCCGGCTTGCCGACCGCGTATCCGCTTGGTTCACACCGCTCGTCCTCCTCCTCTCCGTCGCGACGTTTGCCGTGTGGTTCTTCATCGGCCCCGAACCGCGTTTTCTCCACGCACTGCTCAACGCCGTCGCCGTCCTGATCATCGCCTGTCCCTGCGCCCTCGGCCTCGCCACCCCCGTCTCGCTCATCACCGGCATCGGTCGCGGCGCTCAGGTCGGTGTGCTGGTGAAAGACGCCGCCGCCCTCGAGCGGCTCTCCGGCGCCACCACCCTCCTGATCGACAAAACCGGCACGCTCACCGCCGGCACTCCGCGCGTCGTTGAGCTGAAGCCCACCACCGCCTTCACCGAGGAAACCCTGCTATCCTTCGCCGCCGCGGCCGAGGCCTCCAGCGAGCATCCCCTCGCCCGCGCCATCGTCGCCGCTGCGATCGAGCGAAAACTGATCCTGGCTCCCGCCACCGACTTCGCCGCCGAACCCGGCGTCGGCGTTCGCGCCACCGTCGACGGCCACCGCGTCACCGTCTCCCGCGCCGACGCCGCCATCGCCTACGCTCACACCCTGGTCGCCGTCACCGTCGACGACCGCCCCGCCGGCACCATCGCTCTCGCCGACACGATCAAGCCCACCACGCCCGCCGCGATCCGCGAGCTCCAGCGCCTCGGCCTGCGCGTGGTGATGGTCACCGGCGACCGCGAAGAAACGGCCCGCACCGTCGCCACCGAACTCGGGCTCGACGGCTACCACGCTGCGGTCACTCCCGCGCGCAAACAGGAACTCGTCCGCGAGCATCGCCAACGCCACGAGATCGTTGTCTTCGCCGGCGACGGCCTCAACGACGCCCCCGCCCTCGCTGCCGCCGATGTCGGCATCGCGATGGGCACCGGCACCGACATCGCCATGCACAGCGCCGGCATCGTCCTCGTGCAGGGCGACCTCGCCGCCCTCGTGCGCGCCGTCCACCTCAGTCGCGCCACGCTGCGCAACATCAAGCAGAACCTCTTCTGGGCCTTCGCCTACAACACCGCCGGCCTGCCGCTCGCCGCCGGCGCGTTGTATCCACTTACTGGATGGCTCCTGCATCCGATGTTCGCCGCGGTCGCGATGAGCCTCAGCTCGATCACAGTCGTCGGCAACGCCCTCCGCCTCCGTCGCGCTCACCTCTGAGCACGGACGGACCCGGCGAGGCAGACCCGCCCGCGCCCAAAACCCCGCCCCCTCTCCCCGCTGCGCCCCTCCGGAAAGTGTCACCTATTAGGTGACACTTTTCTGGAACCGAAGAGATATCCAAGCTTGGCGGGCGCGGCACCTCACCCGCACCGCCTTCGCGCCCGCGCGACTCCCCTGGGATCGGGCGGTCGAACGCGTCGTCACGGGCGTCGTCCGGCCGTCGTAATCTTCGCCACACCAAGTTGACGCCACTCACCTCAGAATCGACGCACCACATTCAACCGCCAGGTCCGCGGCTCTGCCGGGTGAAAATGCACGTCGTCGACGCCCGCCGCCGGCTCGCCGGGGAGGCGTGACTCATAGGCGTAGGCAATATCGTAACTCGCCCGATCGGTGGCGTTCAGCACATCGACCGCTATCTCCCAAGCGCTCGACCGCCAGCCCACGCGGAAATTGATCGAGCGGGTGGACGGCGCGCGCACCGCGTTGTCCTCCCGCAGCGGTTGCGAACCGAAATGCCGCAGACGCGCTCCGCCGAACCACCCCTCGCCGCGCCCGAGCGTCGCCCCGGCCGTCACCACGGTCGAGATCGAGTTTGCGATGCGCGTGCCGCCGCCGGCGTCCTCGCGATAACGCGCGCGCGTCCCAGCCACGTCCACGTCGAGCGCGAGCCACGGCGTCGCCCGCCAAAAATTAGCCAGCTCTACGCCGTGCCGGCGCGTGCGTCCGGTCGGTTCGGTGCCACCCGCGTCACCGACAAACACCAACTCGGAATCGAGATCGAGCGCCCACACCGACAGCGTGCTCACGAGTCCGCGCACCGCCGCCGTGCGGACGCCAATCTCCGCCCCGCGCGAACGCGCCAGCGGTGTCACGCGGTCGATAGGCGTCACCCCATCGACCGGATTCACCCGGATCGTCGTGCCGCGCGCATCGTTGCTGTGGAAACCGAAACCCGCATTCGCATACACGTCGGTCTTCGCCCACGGGCCCAGGGCCAGCCCGAGCTTGGGACTCGCGATGTCCGCGAGCCGCTTGCCCGAATTCCGCGGATTGTCGCTTGCCACGTCGAAACGATAGCCGTCGATCCGCACCCCCGCTTCCGTGCGCGCCCACGCGTTCCAGCGCGTTTCGTTGCGGGCAAACACCCCGATGCTGCCTTCGTCCACATCGTCTACCCGCACCGTCGCGAGCCGGCGCTGCGCGGTCGTCCGATGCAGACCGAGGCCGCGCACGAAATCCGAGCGCAGCTGCACTCCGACGTTCGTCTCGCTCGTCGCACCCGCCCACGCTGAAGCCCAGCTGCGCTTCAACGCCGCGCCGGTGACCAGCCGACGTTCCCGCTGATTGAATTGATCGCCATCCACCGGGTCATCGAGGAAGTAGGTGAAATTGGAATACAGATTCAGCCGGTAATGGATCGCGTAGGCGTTGAACTGCGTCGTCGCGTGCGCCCCCCGCCACGTTCCGTCGAGCGCAAGGCTCGCCCGCTCCGTCACGCCACCGTTCGTATCGTCGACCGTGCCGAAGCGATCCAACGCTCCCGTCTCCACCGCGCGCAGCGGAATCTGATCCGTCGCCCGCCAGCGTCCGTGATACGCCATCGCCGTTAGCCGCCATTCCGCACCGGAGGTGTTCCAACGGTGCCGCGCGAACGCGTTCACCCGTCGAAAGTTCTCTCCGAGCTGCCAGGGCCCATTGTCATGCGAAAGCTCGACCGCTCCCGTCGTCGCTCCGTCGACCCCGCCGAACGAACCCCGCCGCGTGGCGCCAACGACGAGGCGCGCGAAGTCATTTTCGCCGAGCGTGACCGATGCAAAATCCCGCGGCAGCCGGTCGAACTGGCGGAACTCCGCCGCACCGGCCGCGGAGAAATCGCCGACCTCCGCATGGAACGGCCCCTTGGTGTAGTCCACCTGCCGCACGAGCTCGGGAATCAGAAAATTCAGATCGGAGTAACCCTGACCATGCGCGTGCGAGCGCAAATTCACCGGCAATCCATCGACGCTCACGGAGAAATCCGTGCCGTGATCCAAATTAAACCCACGGAGGAAATACTGATTGGCCTTCCCACCACCCGAATGCTGCGTGATTACCACCCCAGGAATCACCTCGAGCAGTTCCCCGCGCCGCAGGAACGGCCGGGCCGCCAACTCGGCCGCGCCGACGATCCCCTGCGAAGCCGCCGTCGCCGTGCCGACGAGATCGCTCGCCCGGCCTTCGACGATGACCGGCGAGAGCTGCATCGGCGGGGGCGCGCTCGCCAAGGTCTGCGCCCGCGTCGCCGTGGCGCCGCAGGTCATAAAGAACGCAAAGAGTGCGCGCCGACTGGCGCGCGAAGGAAATAGAGAGTGCATAGCAAGACGTGCAGAACAGATCGAAATTCTCCTGCGCCTGGGCGCAGGATGGGCCACCCGGTGGCCAAAATGTCCGCCTAAGAGCGGACACGAACGTCACCACGAAGTGGTGACGGAATTCAGACTGCGACGTCTCGTGGCGGCTCGGGCAGTGGCGGCGCACGCCCGGCACCACTCCAGGCCAAACCCACTGCCCGGAAAATTTGCGCGCGCTCCGCAGGCGGCCACACCTCCGCCAGACCCTCGGCCGCGTAAAGCGGAAGTTTTTTCAGCACCGCTTCCGTCGGAATCAACGGCGGCGTCTTCTCCGGCACGGAGTGCGCGGTCGCAGCCACCGCCGTCTCCCTGGCCGCCGCCTTCTCGCCTCCAAGGAGAAATGCCACCTCGGTCGTCAATCGCTGCTGATGCGAAAATGAACGCGCCTCGGCTACCCAACCCAGCAGCGCATACGTGGCAGCCTGCGGACTGTTGGCGCAAAACCAAGCCGCGAGCAGCAGCCAGAACGGCCAGCGGGGAGCGGTTGAACGAAAGCGGGCGCGCACGACGAATATGATTCGTCTGACTCGCCCGTTCAGATGCGAGAACTATAATTCCTTCCGCCCAGCCGCGTCCGTTCCAAGCCGCGCTCCCACCGCAACGCAACTCGGCGGCGCCCCCGGGCTTGCCGGTCGCTCAGCTCCGGGCTCCTTACTTCGTTCCCAACAACTCCAGGACCGCGGCCGACATCGTCGTCACACAGACCTTCAGCGTCGGGTCAGGGACAAACTCGGCGAGCGGAGAGTGATTCGATGGCAGCGGGACGCCGCGCATCTCCGCGGCCTTGAATTTCTTGGGATCAGCCGCGCCAACGCCCCAGATGAAAAGCGGCACACGATGCACGGTGCGGCCGAATTCCGAAAAATCTTCGCCGCCCGTAGTGGGCAGGTCCGACTTCACCCCGTCTTCGCCGAACCAGGCTCGGAACGTGCCGGCCAGCCGTTGCGTCAACGCAAGATTGTTGGTGGTCACAGGCGTCGACTCCGGCGTCACCATCACGACTGGAAGCCTGTCATCAGGCACCCCCGCCGCACGCGCCGTGCCCTCACAGATTCGCCGGATCGTCGCCACGAGGCGCTGCATCACCTCGTCCTCGAACGCGCGCAACGTCAGCTCAAGTTTCACCTCTTCCGAGATGATATTGCGCTTCGTGCCGCCGTGGATCGTGCCAACAGTCACCACCGCCGGCGTGCCCGGTTTTGTCTCGCGGCTCACGATCGTCTGCAGCGCGAGGACGATTTGCGCCGCGAGCACGACGGGGTCCTTCGTGTTGTGCGGCGCGGAACCATGGCCACCCACTCCGCGCACGGTGATGTCGACGGAGCTTACGCCAGCGTAGGGCGTGGTTTCCACATACCTGATAAGACCGGCCGGGTGCATCGCGGATACGTGCAGGGCCAGCGCGTAATCCGGCTTGGGAAATCGGGTGTAGAGTCCGTCCGCCAACATCGCGCGCGCGCCCGCGACGATCTCTTCCGCCGGCTGCGCGACAAATACGATCGTGCCCTTCCACTGATCCTTCAACGCCACCAGCGTCCGCGCCGTGCCGATCAGACCCGTCACGTGCATGTCGTGTCCGCACGCCTGCATCGCCGGCTGATCTTTGCCGGCCAGATCCTTCACGACCGCGGTGCTCGCCCACGGCACACCGGTCAACTCCTTCACGGGCAGACCATCCATATCCGCACGGACCAACACCGTCGGTCCCGCGCCGTTCTTCAGCACGCCGACCACACCGGTGTTGCCCACCTTTTCGGTGACATCGATGCCGAGCGCCTTCAACTCCTTCGCCACCAGCGCCGCCGTCTTTGTCTCCATGAAAGACAGCTCCGGATTTGCATGAAGCTGCTTAAAGATCGCCTCGAGCGCGGGATACTCGGCGTCGACTTTCGCCGCGACGACACCACGCAGCTCGGGCACAGCGCCGGCAACGGACGAACCGCACGTGGCTGCGAAAACGACTGCCGCCAGCGCAGAAGAAACAAAACGAGTGGTGAATGATTTCATGATTCGATGGCTCAGCAGTTCACTTCCCCTTCCCGAGCAGATGCCGGTCGAACCAATCGGCGAAGAGCGCGCGATCCGCCGGCATTTCGGGCCAGGTGTGATCCTTCCCTTCGCGCACGACCAGCGCATGCGTGGCCCCCGCCGCGCGCGCCGCTTCCTCAAAAACCTTCGCCTGATAAATCGGCACCGTCCTGTCGATGTCACCGTGCACCACAAACGTCGGCGGCATCGTCGCCTTCACGAAGTGAATCGGTGACCACTCGCGCCACAACCCCACCCGACCTTCCCGCGTGTCACCGCGCGGGCTCCACGCCCCGCGATACCTCGCATCCATGGGGTTCAGAATGAGGGTGTCGTCGCCCGGCTTGGCCCAGTTCGCGAAATCCGTGGGCGGACAGAACACGGCCACCGCTTGCACCGCACTGCTCTCGCGATCGACCAGATCCTTCGCGTCTGGCTTCCCCGGCCCGCCCAACACCCCCAGCAGCAGCGAAAGGTGGCCGCCCGAACTGGTGCCCGTCACCCCAATCCGCTGGGGATCGATGCCAAAGCGTTTCGCGTGCGTGCGCACAAAGCGCGCGGCGCGGTGGATATCCTCCACGATTTCCGGCACGACGTATTTCGGCTGCGAACCGTGCCAAACGGTGAACACGGTGTAGCCGCGGGCAAGGAACGCTTCAAAGGCCCGCGCGTTGGGTGCGCTATGCGTCGAGTTCCAGCCGCCGCTCATCAGATACAGCACGCCCGCGCCATTGGACGTCTCCGGCTTGAACACATCGAGGGTCAACGCCGTGCCGAACTTGCGTCCGTAGATCACGTCTTCGGTGCGCGTAAACTTTGACACCGGCTCGGCCGCCTGCGCGCCTAAGACGAACAGGGCCAGCGCACACAACTGCAACGGGAGGGCGAAAATTTTTCTCATGGTAAAACGTAGGATCTTGGAGCAGGGAACCCGCTAGCGGCCGGACGGCCGGCCTTACCGCCGCACAAACTTTACCCGACGGCAACGCCCGAGCGTGTTCGTCGCCTCGAAGCCTGTCACCGTCCCATCACTTTCGCGCGTGAACGTGATGTGCCAGCCGCGGCCCGTGAGCCAGAATCCGTCCGCAAACGTCGGCTCCGCCCGCACCGCCGGCAGCGGATGAATCCGCACCGCCAGAGCGCCATCGCGCATGACGACCGGCACCGTCACGCCCAGTTCTGGGGAATGATAATCGCCCGCATACACCGCGAGTCGCGCCGGCGTTGGGCTCGCGGTGTCCACCGCCTCGTAGGTTCGCGCGATGCGGTTTGCGGTGAAGGTGAGTCGCGCCGGTGCGCCATCTTTTGCGGACGCAAAGGCATACTTCGCACCGGTCCCGGTCGCGGTAAACACCCCGTCTGCCGTCGGCACCACGTGGATGCCGTTTACGAGCAGTCCACCCTCCACACCCACGACGCGCACGAGGAGATCGTGTCCAACATGCCGATACAGACCCGCGTAGGTCGCGAGCTTGGCGGCGGATATCGCCACCGGCACCGGCCGCACCACGGGCGTGAGTTCACCCGCGAGTAGAATATCCGCCATTCGGCGCACGTGCACGGCCGCATCGAGACCGAGGCTGTTGCCCAGCACCACGATCGACCATCCCTGAGCCGGATAACGTGCCAGAAACGTCGAGTAACCCGCCGTGCCGCCGCTGTGCGAAACCTCCGCCACGCCGCGATAGCTCTCCAACCTCAGCCCCAGCCCGTTCTCGATCGGCTCGCCGGTCTTCAATCTCGACGGCGTTTGCATCAGCCGAATCACCTCCGCCCACTCGCCCTCCGCCTGCTCAAAGCTCGCGTTCCATCGCAGCAGGTCGCCCACCGTCGTCAGCATCCCGCCGTTGCCGTGGATATTGCTGTAAGGGACGTCCACACGAAACGTGCCATCGCGCGCCTGTGCGTATGCCGAAGCGCGGCCCGGCACGATGGCCGTGAAATCCGTGCGCCACGCGGTGTGGTGCAGGCCGCGCGGCTCGAACACCTGCGTGCGGCAAAACTCCGAGAACCGCTGCCCGCTCACCCGCTCGACCACGAAGGTCAGCAGCAGGTAACCCGTGTTACTGTAGCTGTATTCTGCGCCCGACGGAAAATTAAGCTCCCGCTGCCGACTCACCACCTCGAGCACCTCCGCGTTCTCGTGCGCCGCCGTATAGGTGGGCCGCCCCATCAAATCGAAGAGCCCGTGGATATCGCGCAGCCCGCTCGTGTGATCCAGCAGCATCCGCAGCGTCATCCCGCGGCAGATCTCCGGCAGTTCCGGCAAGTGCCGCTTGATCGAATCGTCGAGCGATAGCTTCCCCCGCACTGCGAGCGTCGTCACCGCCGCCGCCGTGAACTGTTTCGCAACCGAACCCGATTCTGACCGCGTCTCTGGCGCGAGCGGAATCCCGTGCTCCAGATTCGCCAGGCCGAAGCCCCGCGCGTAAACCGTTTCCCCGTGGCGCCCGATGCCGACGATCGCGCCGGGCGTATCCGGTTTATCCCAACGCGCGAACACGCGATCTATTTTCGCCGCCACGTCCGCGGGCAACGGCGCCGCGCCAAGAGTAACGCAGTCGCCGCCGAACCACGCCACCAGCACCACCACCACCGCCGCCCATCTGCCACCGCCGACAGAACGCAGAAACCCACCTCCGCGCGTTGAGCCGTTCATGAAGCGTTGCGCCTTGACGATCGGATCGTCCGCCAACTCCGCGAGCTTTCGCCCATTCGGTTCTCTGCGGCCGGGACCGCGCACGGCGTCAGCGTCGTCACTCACGCGTCGGAATTGCCGCTGGCACTGGCACCGACTCGGACGGGACGCCCGCATCAATCCAACGCCTCAATAGCTCAATTTCCGCCGCAGTGAGTGAGGGATATTTCTCGCGACGATCGAGCGGAGGCATTTCGAGATCCTCGATTTTTCCCGTGACGTAATCGATCAGGACGCTGTCGTCCGCCGATCCGGGCGCGATCGCCGGCTCGCCGCTCGCGCCGCCTTTGATCATCGCATCGAGCGAAGCGAGCGAGAGGCCCGCGCGGGGCTTCTCGCCGCCGTGGCATCCCGTGCACGAGCGCTCGAAGATCGGTTTGATATCGCGGGCAAAGGTCACGGCCGGCACCGAGGGATCACTCGCCACCGCCATTTCCCTGGCCCGCCGCGCGGCCGCCACGGGCGACGCCTTGTATCCAGCAATCAACTGCGCCGCCGTCGGCACCGCCGGAGCCGGCCGCACCGGGTCGAGCGCGAAGAGCAACGCAATCGAGGCCCACGCCGTCGCGCCTTGCGAAATCCATTGATCCTTCCCATGCGGGAAGTGGCTGTTGAAATGCGGTTGAAAGGGCCACGACCGCGAGCGCACCCACCAGGAGCCATCCTCGAACTGCGTGCGCAGGAGAAACGCCACGCCGCGTTGATAAACCGCCTCGGCCGGCTTCATGCCCGCCGCTTCGTGCAACGCATAGAGTGCGATCCCCGTCGCCCACGCATCGCTCTCCAACCCTGATAGCTGCGCCCACCCCCCGTCCGGTCGTTGCGTGCGCGCCAGCTCGGCGGCGAATGACGCGAGCTCGCTCCGCGGAGCCCGACTCCAGTGCAAGCCCAGGACCTGAAAGACCGCCTCGTTATGGGTCACCGGCTTTTGGCGCGCGAGCCACCGCGCCGAACGGGCTTGCGAATCAGCCGCCTCGCGCGCCAGCGCGACGGGCGCATAATCGCGCACCGACAAGGCGACCCACGCTGTCGACACGAGCTGGCCGTCTTCCATCGGCGGCCGCCGGATAAAATCGCCCCACGAGCCATCGATGCGTTGCGTCCGCAAAATGTAGCGCACCATCCCATCCGTCATTTCGTCCGCCGCATACCCCGTCGCCCGAAGCCCGAACAACCCGTAGGAAATGGAGACCGGCGCTCCGCCCATCGGCGAAGTCATCTGCCGCGCGGTCTCCGCCCGAGTGGCCCAGCGCGAGGTCTGCGCCGAGATTTGCCGGCCCAGCGAAATGTCGTCGATTTTGAAACCCCGCGCCCGCGCGAGCTCGTAGGCCACCGCCGGCACGTCCTGCCCGTGACACGACGTGCAGTTCGCCTTGCGCACGAATCCGTTGTCGAGAAACGCGTCCGAACTCCGTTGCAGCAGCGCGAGCGTGGCTGGGAGCCGGGCGCGAATCAGCGCCGCCCGATCTGCGGCCGCCTCCGGCACGTCGCGCTGCGGGATATTTTTCACGCGCCCGCTTTCCAGAGCGCGCGCGCCCTCCTTCTGCAGATAGTCGACGAGGGCCGTGGCCCCGGAACGCCGCGCATAACTCAGCGCCGTCGCCCCGTGATCGTTCGCCGCATTCACATCCGCGCCGCGGGCGAGAAGCGCCTTCACCACGGACGTGTCCCCGGATTGATTGTAAGCCGCCAACACCATGGGCGGGGTAGCGTGGCCGGTGGGAGAACGCTGATTCACGTCCGCGCCTTTCTCGATCAGCAATTTTGCCACGTCGAGTTGCTCGCCGATGAGAGCGAGATTCAGCGCGTGCCCAGAAAACGTGGGGTTCAGGTTCGGGTCGGCGCCGTGCGAGAGGAGCAACTCCACGAGACCGCGCTCGCCGGTGAAGGCCGCAGTGGCCAATGCCGCCGCCGCGCCCGCCGCATCCTTGGCCGCCCCGCGCTCAAGCAAAAAATCGATCGTCTGCCGGTCGCCGCCGTCGACCGCACGCTCCAGCATCACCTCCACGCCCGCCGCCTTCTTGGCATGAATGTCCGCGCCCGCCTCGAGCAGCAGCCGCACCGCGGCGTAAGATCGGGGATGTCCGGCCGCCACCATCAGCGGCGTGTTCTTCGATTTGGAGGCCGCGTTCGCGTTCGCTCCGCGCGCCAGCAGCAGCCGGACGATGTCCGCGTGACCCGCGCCATACAGCAACGGCGTCGCCTCCGCCGTGTTCTTCGGATCCGCCTCCGCCCCCGCCGCCAGCAGCGCGCGCACTGCGGCGAGATCGTGGTTGAGCGCCGCGACGTGCAACGCGGTGTTACCCGCGTCATCCCGCACGTTCACGTCGGCCTTTTTCTCCAACAACGCCGACCACGCCGCTGGATCATTCCGACGCACCGCCTGGACGAGCGCGTCCGCGGGCGGAGCATCCGCCGCGAAAACCGAAATGGCGGAGCCGAGAACCACGAGGGCCAGCCGAGAAACGAGACGGGGAACGGTTTTCATGGGGCGACGGGAAAAACGACCAAGGGACTTCGAGCACAGGCTGCGTAAGCCTACGACGAGTTCGCACATTTACCGGCGCGGTGACGAGCCCCGTTTCGCCCGCTCATTGCCACCGCAATGACGCCGCCGCGCGCGCTGAACACGCGAAAAAACTTTTTCTGAGTTCCTGAGTTCCAGATTCTCCTGCCTTTATCCGCGCCATCCGCGGTCAATGCCTTCGGCTGTCGCTCTCGGTGCGGCTCACGGTCCGAACTCGATAAACCCAAACCGCGTCGGCTGGTGAAAGCCGTTCAACATCGGCGCCGACCAGCTCAGCATTTCGACGGCGAGGCCTTTGGTGCGGTTGAACCGATAAAAATTCCCCCGCCACACGTCGCCCGGTTTCGGCGTAGGTTCTCCCAGATCAAAGAACGGAATCGAGACCTCCACCTGCCAATACTCATCCTGATCCTCGGAATTCGCCGGCGTGCCCCGCAGTTTCACCGCACTCTTCATCCCGGGCGCCGTGAAACTCCAGTCGCCCTTGATTCCTTTCGACACGCCCCGCGCATCCAGCGTGTTGTCGATGATGGCGTCGAATTCTCCGCCGACCGGATTCCACTGCAGCTCAAAATAGCGCGCGAGTTCGCCCCGGGTGATGAAAAATTCGGCCACTTCCTCCTCCCAGAACTTGCTGTCGCGCGCCGTAAACGTCGCCTGGATGTCGCGATCGGTGCACGTCCAGCCCAGGTGCAGTGCCGTATCATCATACCAAGCACGCACGAGCGTGCGCTCCCGCTCAGCGCCCATGCCGGAGCTCGGGACGAAGGGCCCCAGCACCACCGCCCGCGACCACACCGGTTCATCCAGCTCGCCGTCGATGCGCAGGACGCCGCGCAGTTTCGGGATCACGACGCGTTTCGGCGCCGGCAAAGTCGCGGGATCCACCACGGCTTTCGTGGCATTGGCCGCAGTCGCCCCTGGCGAGGCCGGAGCCTCCGCGGCGCGCAGTGCGGGCCACCCGAACATGAAACTGAACGCGACGAGCGCACGGCGGCAGGAGAGCGAATTCATGGGTAACAATGACAGCCGGAGGGGTTGGGCAGCGGCACCACCGCGGAAGCGGATGGCACGAAGGGTAGAGCGATTTTCTTGCCGCAACCGCGATCTGCGCGCGAGGAGATTTCCGGTAAGGCGCTCGCCCTTCGGGGTGAGCGATCATCCTGGAAAACGCGGTTGAAACACGGAGGAAGCGGAGCGCGCCGAGGAGAAAACCTGTCCTCTTCGCGCCGAGCCCATGCACTCGGCAGGTGAGCCTTTTGAGTAATGGATTCTCTCTCTTTCTGCTCCGTGTCCTCCGCGATCTCCGCGTTTGAACTGCGGAATTTGGGATCATGCGGCTTCGAGCCGCAATCATCTGGCAGTTCCCGGTCGCGCGTCACGTCGACTTCGGCCCCTGCCACCGG
>JANPIT010000820.1:0-15754 GCA_031425115.1 Opitutaceae bacterium
TGAGCGATGCGCTGGTAATTCTCCCGTTGGTCGATGGCTCGATCTTCGCCATCTTCTTCAACAAGGTGCGGCGCAAGGCGGCCCAATTTGCGGCGAAAAAACTCATCGACGCGAATGTGCCGGTGTTTGGCGCGGTGCTGAATGGCCTCAATCTGGCCGTGTCGGGTTACTACTACGCCCAATATTACGACAAGTCGTATAAAGACTATTACGTGACCGACGTGAAAAACGCGGGCGGCGACGAAGGGAAGAAGCGGTGAGATGGATTGAGAGTCGATCGCTCGGGGCGGAGGGCTTAGGGCTGAGTGCCGGAAACGCGCTTAGCGGATGAGGCGCGCGCTTGGCGGCCAGTTAGAGGCCCGCTGGGCGAGCAAGGGGTGCTGCCACGCTGGCGGTTAGCGCATTTTCTACTTAGATAGACGCACAACGATCTTGTGGTAGGTTTTGGCGGCATGAGGACCAACTTGTGAGACCGCTCAGTGAGGACTTGCGCCAGCGCATCGTTGCGGCGCGGGTTGATGGCGCCGGCACCGGTGAGGTGTGCGAGCGTTTTGGCGTGAGTCGCAAAAGCGTGGAGCGATTTTGGCTCCAGCACTGCACGAGCGGGCACTGTCGGCCAAAGCAGATTGGCGGCTACCGCAAATTGCGCCTGAAGAAGCACGAAAAGCGGCTGCGGCGGTGGATTGCCGAACAACCGGATCTGACCTTGGTGGAACTGCAGCAGCGCTGCCATGCGCACGACGACAACTAAACCGCCCCACGACGACAACTCCCGCCACCTCCACCATTTTTCACTCATGTGAGTAAACTCGTTATCGGCCCGGGCGGCCCGGATGGACTGCGTCCGCGGGCAGTCGGCCAATCTGGTTGCACGCCGGCCACCTACTGAGGGGGCCGACTTTTCAGCAGGGTGGCACCAAGGCGCGTTTTGTCTCGCGTCCCAATCCAGCCCGAGCGCTCATCCTCTGCCGCCGCATAGGATCCTGAGTTGGATCTAAAGATAATCGTCTTCGCCAAATTCGGTTTCTCGTCATGTCTTCTTCTTTGCGTGTGCTGCTGGTGGACGATTCAGAGGAGGACGCCATCCTGTTGGCGCGATCGTTTCGCGAAACAGCCTACGCGGCGACGCTAACGCGAGTCGACGATGCAACCGCGCTCGAGCATGCGCTCCACGCCGAAAACTGGGACGTCGTCCTATGCGATTTCTCGATGCCCGGTTTCGGCGCGGCCCCCGCCTTGCGGCTAATTCGGAAAACGAAGCCCAACCTGCCTGTGTTGATCGTCTCAGGGGCGATCGGAGAGGAAGCGGCGGTGGAGGCGATGAAGTTGGGGGCGTTCGACTACCTGCTAAAGGACCAACTCGCACGCCTCGGCACCGCGGTTGATCAAGCGCTCCAGACCGCGCGTTTGCGACGCGAACGCAATGAAGCGCGAGAATTATTGGAGCAGAGCGAACGAGAACAACGCGCACTTGCCCAGGCATTGCAGACCGAAAAAAGCCGACTCGTCGCCGCCCAAGCCGTGGCCAAGGTGGGCAGTTGGGAGTTGGAACTTCGCAACGGGGTGCTGGCGCTGTCCGACGAAACCTGCCGCATTTTCGGGATCGAATCGCGGGATTCTCAACTGACGAAGGATAATTTACTGCAGCGGGTTCATCCCGCGGACCGGGCAAGCGTGGAGGAAACCATCGCTCGCGCTCTGGAGAACCGAACTCCTTGTGCGATCGAACACCGTCTTGTGCTGCCGGATGGACAGATCCGATGGCTGGCCTTGCGCTGGCAGATTTTCTCGGATGCCGAGGGGCGGGCGTCCCACGCGCTCGGAACCTGTCAGGATATATCGGAGCGGATTATGTTAGAAGAAGAGATGCGGCTCTTGAACCAGCGCATGAGCTTGGCGAACGAGGCGGCCTCGATTGGGACATGGGATTGGGAGGTGAAAGACGACCGCTGGTTCGCGAGCGATACCTACGCGACGATGTTAGGTTACGCCCCGACTCTGGCCCACGACCGGAATTTCTGGCTGGAGCGCGTCCATCCAGACGACCGGCAACTCGTCGAACAGAAGATCCGAGCGGTGTTGGCGGGCAGCCCGGACGGCTATGAATATGAGGCCCGCATGCGCCACGCCGACGGATCGTATCGGTGGATCCACGTCGTGGGGCGTGTGCTGGAGTGTGACGAGACGGGGAAAGCGCGCCGCTTGGTCGGCGTGCGCATGGACATCACTCAGCGGAAGAACGCGGAAGAGACGTTGCGACGCAGCGAAGCGAGTCTGGCGAAGGCCCAACGCATCGCGAAGATTGGAAATTGGGAGCTCGAAATCGCGACGAGCAAGCTAACGTGGTCGGATGAGGTGCATGAAATTTTTGGCATCGCAAAAAATGAGTTCGCTGGGACCCGAGAGGCGTTTCTCGCTCGAGTTCATCCGGACGATCTCAGTGCGGCTCAAGAGGCCCAGCGCGCCGCGTTGGCCAACAACACCCGCCTGGACTTCGAGCACCGGATCGTGCTGCCAAACGGCACGATCAAAACCGTGCATGAGCTCGGCGACCAGGAGAGCGACGCGCCAGCCCGAACCGGCCGCCTCAGCGGGACGGTTCATGATATCACGGAACGCCGCCAACACGAAGATAAGCTGCGCACCAGCGAGGCCGCACACCGGAAACTGGCCGAGCAGTTGACGAGAGAAAAAAGTCGATTGGTGGCGGCCCAAGCCGTGGCGCAGGTCGGTAGTTGGGAGACCGACCTCGCCACCGGAGCAGTGGAGTGGTCCGAAGAAACCTTCCGGATTTTCGAGAGGGATCCCGCGCACTACACCCCGACTCACGACAGCTTCCTGCAAATGGTGCATCCCCATGACCGCAACGCGGTGTCCGAGGCCTTCGCCGCATCGTTATCCGCTCGCGGGACGCAAACGATCGAGCATCGCGTCCTGTTACGAGATGGCCGAATCAAAGTCGTGGAGGAACGGTGGCAGGTTCTTTGCGGCGAAGATAACGAACCGCAGCGGGCAGTCGGCACGTGTCAGGACATCACTCAGCGGACAGAGCGGGAGGGCAAACTGAAGGTCGCCGACGCACAATTGCACTCTCTGGTCGCACGCCTGAACACGGTGCGGGAAGAGGAAGCGAAACGGATTGCGCGGGAACTGCACGACGAGTTGGGCCAATATCTCACGCTGCTCAAAATCGAACTCGACCAATTACAGACGAGCTCGCCCACGGACAATTCCGAGCATCAGGCGCACATCGTCCGGATGCATACGGCGGTGGACCATACGATCCGGACGGTGCAAACCATCTCCGCGGATCTACGGCTGGGCCAATTGGACTTGCTCGGCCTGGCGTCGGCCATCAATTGGCAACTCGGAGAATTCGCGCGCCACTTTTCCATGATCACCAAGGTCATTCGGTTGGACGAAGTGAATCTCTCCGAGCAACGGAGCACCGCGATGTTTCGCATCCTCCAAGAAGCATTGACCAACGTGGTCCGTCACGCCCGAGCGACGGAGGTGGAAGTCAGCCTAACGACAGAGGAAGCCCATGCCGTGCTGGCAGTCGGGGACAATGGGCGAGGCATTACCGCGGCGGAACTCGCAGACCCACAAGCGATCGGACTTTTGGGCATGCACGAGCGAGCGGAGTTGGTGGGAGGGACGACGACGGTCGCGCGCGGGCGCAACGGCGGCACATCGATCACAGTTCGGATGCCTCTGACCGTGGGGACCGGGAACTCGCGATGAGCTCATCCCAGATCCGGGTTCTCCTGTGCGACGATCACGAATTGGTGCGTGAGGGGCTGAAGCGCATCCTACTCGAAACGGGGACGGTCAAATCGATCGGCGATGCGTCCAACGCCGCCGAAGCGCTCGAAGCGGTGCGGAAGGCGAAATGGGACATTGTCATACTTGATATAAACTTGGGGGCACGAACCGGCCTTGAAGTATTGAAGGAAATTAAAGCGGAATACCCGCAGTTGCCCGTGCTGGTGCTCAGCATCTATCCCGAGGAGCAGTTCGCGCTGCGCGTCATTCGTGAAGGCGCGAGTGGCTACCTGAACAAAAACCTCGCAGGGCGAACATTGGTTGAGGCGATCAAAAAGGTGACGTCGGGGGGAAAATTCGTGAGCGAGAAAGTCGCCGAGCAACTCATGCACGCGGTTGCCCACCCGACCGGACAACCGCGCTATGCCGCGCTCTCCACGCGGGAAGACCAGGTGATGCGCCGGATTGCCGCGGGTGAAACGGTGGGAGAAATCGCCAAAACGTTAAACCTGAGCGTGAGAACAGTAAGCACCTATCGCACTCTTGTCTTAAAGAAACTCGGGCTGAAAAATAATGCCCAGATCATGCGCTACGCCCACGAACACCGGCTGTCAGGATAAGCCGTAGTGACCTAGGACAAACGCGGATGCGAGATTTGCATTTCCGGCGATTCCCGATGCGGAGCTTGGGCAGTAGGATAGGACATGCTTTCTCATCCCTCAGGGTCCGACCGTCCCCTTAAAGTCTTGGTGGTTGAAGATTCGGCCACGATCCGCCGCGGGGTGGAGCAGGAGTTAGCAAAGATCGCGGGCCTCGAGTTGGTCGGCTGGGCCGATTCCGCGCCGCGCGCGATCGAGGAATTCGCCCGCCTTGCCCCGGATATTGTAATCCTCGATCTCGCGCTGCGGGAAGGCAATGGGTTCGACGTCCTCCGCGATATTCGCAGCCGCGGCTCGCTCTGTAGCGTCATTGTATTCTCCGGCCACGATACCGAGCAGGTCCTGCGGAAAGCCGAAGCATTGGGCGCGACTCGTTTTATCTCTAAAACGCGCAATGGCGGCGAACTTCCCCCACTCCTGAGGCAGCTTTCGAATAGCAGCACAGCGCGCTGACAAATCCACCAGCGACATCGGGATCCAGCCACCTACGTTGTATTCCGGGCTTTTGCTGCTTAGACTGTGCTACTTCTGGGAAACATGCTGAAGCCGAAGGCCCGGCACTCGAAACAATTTCGCTACGTGAAAACCCCCGCCGGATGAGGATAAGAGTATTATGAAATATAAAAAGCGCGCCCCCGTCAAAAGTGCCAAGGCGCAGACCGGCATCGAGGGCTTCGACGCAATTACCCATGGCGGCTTGCCTCAGGGGCGGACGACCCTGCTGATTGGCGGACCCGGTTCGGGGAAGACTTTGTTTGCGTTGAGCTTCCTGGTGCATGGCGCCACGGAGTGCAACGAACCCGGAATCTTTGTGGCATTCGAGGAGGCCCCGGAGCGCATGGTCGCAAATGCCGCGGCCTTCGGCTGGAATCTGCCGGAGCTGCAGCGCAAGAAACTCTTCTTCCTCGACGCTCAACCGGCTCCCGAAATGGTGCAGTCCGGAAATTTTGATCTCAGCGGAATGCTGGCCGCGCTCGACGCCCAAATAGCAGAGATGGGCGCGCGCCGTATTGTATTCGATGCAATGGATATCGTTTTAGATCTCCTCACCGATCCGGCCGCAAAGAGGCGTGAGGTCTATCGGCTGCATGCGTGGCTTTTGGCGCGCGAGCTGACCGGTCTCATCACCTCGAAAGCCGGCACCGAAGAAGTCATCGCCAGTGGCCAGGCCCCGATAAGCTTCATGCAATTCATGGTGGATTGCGCCGTGGTGCTTAATCACCGCGTGTCTCTCGGCGTGTCCCAACGGAATCTTCGCGTGCTAAAATACCGCGGCTCGGCATTTGATGAGAATGAATCGCCGTTCGTGATTGGCCAGGGCGGGTTCGATGTCGCTCTACCGCGCACTACGGGAAATATGAGTATCGCCATCACGCACGAGCGGGTATCCAGCGGCGTAAAACGGCTCGATGCCATGCTCGGGGGCGGCTATTACCGCGGCGCGAGTATACTGATCACCGGGTTTCCAGGCACAGCGAAGACAACCCTGAGTGGCGCCTTCGCCGAGGCTGCATGCAGGCGGGGGGAACGCACCCTGTTCTTCAGTTTCGATTCGGACGGAAAGGAAGTGATTCGCAACCTATCCTCGGTGGGAATCCGGCTGGAACGCCATGCCAAGAGCGGTCTGCTCCGCGTGATCTCGGCCCGCACGATCAGCGGTAGCGCCGAAACGCTCCTGGTTCGAATCAAGACATTGGCCCAGGAGCATAACGCCCGCTGTGTCGTTATCGATCCGGTCTCCACCTTGGCCAAAGTCGGTAACGAGCTGACCGCCCATGGCGTGGCGGAACGCCTGATCGACTGGTCGAAGGCCGCCGGCACCACCCTGCTTTGCACAAGTCTCCTCGATGAGCTCAATGGTCAGGCGGACGGCGGCACTCCCCTGCAGATCTCCACGATTGCCGATACTTGGATCCATTTGAACTATCTCGTGCAAGCGGGTGAGCGCAACCGGGGCTTGTCCATTATCAAGTCCCGCGGCACACCCCATTCGAATCAAGTGCGGGAGCTGATTCTAAGTGATAAAGGCGTGACCTTGGCGGATATTTACACCGCAGGGGGCGAGGTATTGATGGGGACATTACGCTGGGAAAAGGAGAGCGCAGAGCGCGTGGCAAACGAGGTCGCCGAAGTTGCCGGGAAACTCAAGCGAGTGAGCTTGGACGCGGAAGAAGCCGCTCTCGAAGTGCGCGCAAAGTCCCTGCAAACGAAATTGCTCGCGAAGCAGGTGGAGAAAACGCTGTTGGAGCGCACCACCCAGAGTCGCGAGCGGGAGTTATCGCGCGGCCACACCCGGATGAGACAATTGCGCGGCGGCGACGCCGCGGTGCGAACCCGTCAGGAGGTTCGACGATGAGCCGGCGCCCCTCTTTTCAATTTCGTCTCTATATAGCGGGCGAGGCGGAGAATTCGCTACAGGCCGTGGCAAATCTCACCGCGTTCTGCAAAACTCATCTGCCGGATCGACACGCGATCGAGATCGTGGATGTGCTCAGCGACCCGAAGCGTGCGCTCGAGGACGCGATCTTCATGACCCCCACGCTCGTGCGCCTGGCGCCGAGGCCGGTGCGGCGCATCATCGGCTCCCTTAGCCAGCCAACAACACTGCTCCAGACAATGGGGTCGGAAACGGTCGCGGCATGAGAACCAGCGGATCATCCTCGCTCCCGGATGCGAACGAGGAGATCGCGGCCCTGATCGAGACACTATTCACCAGCGAACGCCGGCTGGCCGAGTTGACTGGGGGCCAGGTCGATTCAGTCGCGGATAGCAACGGCCAGCCATTTCTGCTGCAGCGAGCTCAAGAACAGCTGCGGAAAAGTGAGGCGGCCAAACAGGCGGCCATCCTTGATTCCCTGCCCGCCCATGTCGCCTTGTTGGACGCGCAAGGCATCGTCGTATCTGTCAACGAAGCATGGCGCCAGTTTGGCCAAGCCAACGGTCTTCATAGCCGGAGCCATTGCATTGGCTTGAATTACCTCGAAGTCTGCGATTCACCTGCGGGAAATGGCGATTCCGACGCTCAGGAGGTCGCCACCGGGATTCGATCCGTGCTAGAAGGCAAGTCCGGATATTTTTCGCACGAATACCCGTGTCACTCGGCCGAAGAGCAGAGGTGGTTCCAACTTACAGTGGCACCCGTCGCAGGCGACTGGCGAAAGGGCGCGGTGGTGATGCACGTAAACATTACGGCGCGCAAAAGAGCCGAGCTGGTATCGCTACGACTGGCTGCGATTATAGAGTCGTCGGAAGATGCAGTTATCGGCATCGATCTAAATAATATAATTACCACTTGGAACGAAGGGGCGGCCACGATTTTTGGGTATACCGCCGCGGAGATGATAGGTGCCTCTCCCACGCGCCTGCTGCCAACGGAAGAGCAAGGAACAGAGCGACGCGTATTGGATAAAATCGCACGAGGCGAAAGTGTGCAGCACTACGAAGCGAGACGACGAACTAAGGACGGCCGCGCAATCTATATTTCGGTCACGGCGTCGCCGATCAAAAATCCCGCGGGCCAGATCGTTGGAATGGCCAAAGTAGCGCGCGATATCACCGATCGAAAGCGATCCGAGGAAGCCTTGCGGCTCAGCGAAGAACGTTTCTCCGCCGCGTTCGAACACGCGCCCATCGGGGTGGCCATCACTTCCCCCGAGGGGGTTTGGTTACAAGTCAACGAGGCGTTTTGCGACCTGGTCGGTTACACGGCAGCGGAACTCGTCGGACGCACGTTTGACGGGATTACCCATCCGGCAGATCGTGAGAAAAGTCGGGCCCAAGTGGCCCGCATGGCGGCGGGGGAGGCCGACTCATACGAGATAGAGAAACGCTATATCCATCGCCTGGGACACACGGTGATCGTGCGATTGAATGCCGCCCTCGTCCGAGCCGAGGACGGCCGGCCGCGCTATTTGATCGGGCAGATCCAGGACATTACCAGTCACCGGGCGGCGGAGAGTGCGCTGAAGGAGTTGTCGCTAACGACGGAGCGCAGGGAGCGGATGCTGAGCACAGCACTCGCATCGATGAGCGACTTTGCCCAGATCTACGATCGGGCGGGGCGACTGATTTTTGTGAATCAGCCCCTGTTAGACCTATGGGGACTCACCTTGGAGGCAGTCGTCGGACGCAATTTTCACGACTTGGGCTATCCCGAGGCATTGGCCTCGAAGTTACAGCAACAGGTGCAGGAAGTCTTCGATACCAAGATCAAAATCGTCGATGAGACGCCTTATACCAACCAGGCGGGGACGGCCGGTCATTATGAATACATCTTTTCTCCCGCTTTTGGGCCCGACGGCACCGTCGATTTTGTCATTGGAACGACGCGCGACGTTACGGAGCGTAAACGCGCAGCCGAGGTTTTGCGCGCCGGCCGGGAAAGCATGGCCATCGCTCAGCGCATTGGTCAGTTCGGCAGCTGGGAAATAGAACTCAGCGACGCTCGCGACATCGACGTCAATCCGCTGCGTTGGTCGGATGAGATGTATCGCATCGCCGGTTACGAGCCCGGGGCCGTGGCGGTCACCAGTAGTTTTTTCTTCAGTCTCATCCCACCGGGGGAGCAGGAACCGATTCGAGAAGAGCTTCGACGCGCCATCCGGGAGCACTCGAGGTATTCCATCGCGCACCACTTCATCAGGCCCAATGGCGAGACGCGCGTCGTGCAGGAGACGGCGCAGATCTTTTATGATGATAAGTCCGGCCAGCCCACGAGAATCATCGGGACCGCGCATGACATCACGGAACGCATCGCCGCGGAAAAGGCTTTGCGCGATAGCAACGAGAAGTTTTCACAGTTAGCCGACAACATAACCGATGCTTTCTGGATTCGTTCTCCAGACATGAAGCAAGTCCACTATGTCAGCCCGGCGTTCGAGCAGATCTGGGGCCGTTCCGTCGAAAGCTTGTATGCGGATCCGCAACGATGGGCAGAGTTCGTCTTTGTCGAGGATCGCAAACGTGTGCTGGCGGCCTTCGCAGCTTTGACTGAGGATGCGCGCAGTTTGGATATCGAGTATCGCATCGTGCGGCCGAGCGGCGAACTGCGCTGGGTGCGGGTGCGCGGGTCCCAGGTTCGCAATGCGACCGATCAACTTATTCGTCATATCGGTATTGTGACGGATATCACCGAGCGCCAGCAGGCGGCGGAAGCCTTGAAAGCGAGCGAAGCGGCATTCCGCACGCTGGCCGAGGCGATGCCACAGATGGTCTGGATGACGCGGCCGGACGGTTGGAACATCTATTTCAGCCAGCAGTGGATGGATTATACGGGGCTCAGCCTCGAAGAATCCCTCGGTCATGGCTGGATCAAGCCGTTTCATCCGGATGACCAGCAACGGGCGGGAGAAGCCTGGCAGCGGGCGACCGCTACAGGGGGAATCTATTCCATCGAGTGTCGACTACGCCGGGCGGATGGAATTTACCACTGGTGGTTGATTCGTGGAGTGCCGCAGAAAGATGCGGAGGGACGGGTGACCAAGTGGTTCGGGACCTGCACGGACATTAACGAGCTGAAAGTGGCCGAGATGGAGATCGGTCGCACCAACCAGGCGTTGCGTGCAGCGGAAGAAAAATATCGATCCATCTTTGAGAATTCTACGGAGGGGATTTTTCAACGCAGCCCCGATGGCCGATTCATCTCCGCCAATCCCGCCTTGGCTCGCATCCTGGGCTATGCTTCGTCCGAACAGCTATTGCTCGATGAGCCTGGCACTCTCGGTTATTGGGGGCCGGGGATACAGGAGCAGTTCGACCGCCTGATGGGCGAGAACGGGTTTGTGAGTGAGTTCGAGTATGAAGTTCAGCGCAGCGATGGAAACTGGACATGGGTTTCCGAGAACGCACGCGCGGTGCGAGATCATCTCGGGAGCGTGATCTATTACGAGGGGAGTATGCAGGATGTCACGCGGCGGCGAAATGCTGTAGCCGCCCTGCAGACCAGCGAGCGAGAACAGCGCCTATTGGCGCAGGAACTAGAGGCTCAAAGATCTCGCTTGGTCGAAGCACAGGCCGTGGCAAAAGTGGGCAGCTGGGAGACCGACCTAGCCACTCTCGCCGTGGTGTGGTCAGAGGAGACCTACCGAATCTTTCAAGCGGATCCTGAAACATTCCGCCCCACCCACGGAGGTTTTCTTCCTTTGGTGCATTTGGAAGATCGCGCAGCCGTGGGCTCCGCGTTTCTCCGCTCATTAAAACGACGCTCCCCCTCCACTATAGAGCATCGGCTCGTGTTCCCTGACGGCACGCAGAAATTTGTGGAGCAGCGTTGGCAAACCAGTTTTGACGCGCAGGGAAAGCCGGTGCGGGTTTCGGGCACGTGCCAGGATATTACTGAACGCAAATCCGCGACGGAGGCGCTGCGGATCAGCGAAAAACGGTTCAAGGCGCTCTTCGAACAAGCGGCCGTGGGTGTCGCCCAGACGGACGCCGTCACGGGGCGTTTTGTGCAGATCAATCAGCGCTTCTGCGACATTCTGGGGCGCACTCGCGAGGAAATGGCCGCGCTAACCTTCGCGGACGTCACCCACCCTGCAGACGCCGAGCGCGGCTTGGATATGACGCGCAAGTTGCAAGCGGGCGCGGCTCGCGAGTTCACGGTGGAGAAGCGCTATATTCGCAGAGACGGCACCGAAGTATGGGCCAATGTGACCGTCTCCGCGATGTGGGCGCCCGGCGAATCTCCGGATTTCTTGCTTTCAGTCGGTCAGGATATCTCCGCGGGCAAGCGTTTGGAGGATCAGTTCCGTCAGGCACAAAAGATGGACGCCGTTGGCACGTTGGCCGGTGGCATCGCGCATGATTTCAACAACATTCTGGCGGCAATTAACGGTTACACCGAACTGACCCGGATGGTGGTGGCGGAGAATTCACCCGCCCATGAACACCTCGGAGCGGTATTAAAGGCATCGAGTCGTGCCACTCACTTGGTGCGACAAATCCTCGCCTTCAGCCGCCAGCAGCGCTTGGAGCGCCGCCCTATACAACTCCTGCCCGTGGTTGCTGAAAGCCTGATGCTCTTGCGGGCGACCATTCCCTCCACGATCGAGTTCGAAACTTCGCTGCCGACCAACGCACCCACCGTGCTGGCCGATGCGACGCAGATCCATCAGATCTTGATGAATCTCGGCACCAACGCCTGGCACGCGATGAAGGATGGCACGGGACGGCTGAAGGTGAGTCTGGAGAGATTTGTAGTGGATGCTTTGCATGCGGAAACGCAGACGCGACTGCGGCCAGGCCTCTATGCTCGCGTTTCTGTAGGCGACACCGGGAAAGGGATGGACAAGGCAACGCTGCAAAGAATTTTCGAGCCATTCTTTACCACCAAAGCACCGGGCGAAGGCACGGGCTTGGGTCTGTCCGTAGTGCACGGCATCATGGATAGTCACGAAGGTGCTATCACCGTTTACAGCCAGCCTGGAGAGGGCACGATATTTCACCTATATTTCCCCGCCCACTCCGTCGAAGCCACGACGGTTGTATCAGATGCAAGATTGACGCCGCGGGGACGCGGCGAGCGGATACTCTTTCTCGACGACGAAGACCTGCTCGTAACGCTGGGGAAGAAAGCGCTCACGGCGCTCGGGTATGAGGTCGAGATTTCGACGCAGCCCCTCGAGGTCTTGGAGACGGTGCGAGCGCAACCGGAGCGATATGCCTTGGTGATCACCGATCAGACCATGCCCCGCATGACCGGCCTGGCACTCGCGCGCGAGCTCCAGCAAATAAGACCCGGGCTGCCTATTATATTAACCACCGGCTACAGCCAAACTCTGAAGCCGGACGGCGTCGAGGCAGCCGGGGTTCGACGGCTCTTGCTCAAGCCGTTTTCTATTGAATCGCTCGGGACGGCCGTGCACGCCGCACTTTTAACCCCAACGCAAACTGGCAATATATATGGCTCGAATCCTCCTTATTGACGACGACGAATCCGTCCGCCCGATGTTACAGCTGACGCTGACTCACTTCGGCCACACCGTGATCGAAGCGCGTAACGGCAAGGAGGGCCTCGCGCTCTTCGAGCACGCCAACGCAGACTTGGTGATCACGGATCTCGTGATGCCGGAGAAAGAAGGCCTTGAGGTCATGATGGAGTTAAGGACGCGACAGCCACCGCCAAAGATAATCGCGATCTCTGGCGGTGGGCGTGGATCCGCGACTACATATCTACAAATGGCGAAACGCCTCGGTGCTGCCATCGTCCTCGAGAAACCTTTCTCCAATCAGGCCCTCCTGAGCGCGGTAGAGGAGATCCTGTCGAGCGACCCGAAGTTCAAACTGCCAGCCGGGGACGAGCGGCCTCTCGCGCCGGAAGGCGGCGAGCCACCTCGAGCGGCAGGATGATTTTGCGCCACCGGGGATTCGACCGAAGGCAGTAATCTGGCGTAGGCGACCCGCCGCGTTGCTCGCAGCCGGCAGCACCGCTCCCAAGGTGGTCGCGCACCCGTCCAAAACTAATACCCAAACTTCGCCGCGCTACTGGCATCGCGGAAGGATGGGTTTGGAGTTGTGAACCAACGGGGAGGAGCGACTCTCTTCCCATCTCCTCCGCTTAGCGGAGGATGGGGTAAATAAGAAAGTAATGCCCGCCGTATAGGGGTATACGGCGGGCTCTTTTTTGCCCGGAAATCAGGAATCGAGGCACGACAAGACTGCAAGGTGTCGGGCGTCGGAAGAGATCCAATCTGGAACTCAGGAAATCAGGAACCGAACTCGGACAGGACGAGCTCCGCGCGGAATGCGAGCTTACGGCTTAAAGCCTAGCGCTTACACGCGGCAGCCCATCGTCAGCAGGACGTTCGCCCACAGGGCTTGGTCGGCGGTCTGAATCGTCAGCACGTGGTCGGCGCTTTCGACGTGCTTGTAGAAATCCCATTTCAAAATCGGCTCCAACTTCAGCGCGGTGCCGGCCGTGGCGAGCGCGGCGCGATACTCCTGCCACACGGGCGGTTCGCCATGCCGGGCGTAGGGATCGTCGGGGGGAATGCCCATCGTGTTCACGTGATCGATCGGCACCGCAGTGAGCAGCGCGCGCAACACCTGCACCACTGTCACCACCCCCGGGGCCAGGTTGAGTGAGATCAGCTCGGCGTTGGGCCCACGCTTCGTGGACGCCGGGTAATTGCCGTCGGCGATCAGGATTTTCGAGTGGTGCCCGGCGCGCGCGAGGACGCGGAGGATTTCGGGGTGCGTGAGCGAAGTCGTGAGCATGAGGGTTTACCGAATGGCGTTACGGAAGGCCGCGATCGTTTGGCGCGCGGCCGTCGTGTCGTCGGGCAGCGGCAGGATCTCCGCCGACAGATAGCCGGTGTAATTCATCGCGCGCAGCGCCGCGATGATAGGGCTGATCGCCGTGTGGCCAAAGCCGATGGCGCGGCGGTTCAAGTCGGCGAAGTGCACATGGCCCACGAGCGCGCCCGCCTCGCGCAGCGCAGCCGCGAGGTCGGCCTCCTCGATCGCCATGTGAAAGAGGTCGCACAACAGCCGCACATTGTGCGTGCGCAGCGTGCGCAACCAGGTCGCGGTATCGCCCTGGCGGTTAAAGAGATTGGTCTCGTAGCGATTCAGCGGCTCGTAGAGCAGCGGCACCCGATGCGCCGCGGCGTGTTCGCCGAGATCGTCGAGCGCCTCGCCGAGCCATGCGAGCGCCTGCTCGCGACTCACCGCGCCCTCCCAGCGGCCTTGCATCGAGCCGATGATCGCCGGCGCGGAGAAACGGGCAGCGACATCGATCGTGGCGCGGATGAACTCGCGGGCGGCGGAGCGAACCGCGGCATCGGGGCTCGTGAGCGACAGCTTCCGCACCACCCACCCCGCGCCCGTGCCGATCGCGGCGACCTGCAACCGATGCTGCGCCACCAGCGCGGGCAACTCCGCCAGCGCCGGGGCATCGGGCGACGGTGGAAAAATCTCCACTGCGTCGAAACCAAGCGCAGCCGCCCGCGCGCAGCCGTCGGCGAGACCGGCGTGAAAAACGAAGGGGCCGCTGCGCGCCTCGGGGACCAGGCAGATCGTAATTGCGGAGCGCATACGCGGGATCTCTCCGATCACGCGCGCGCGGCGCCGTCCGGTTGCTCGTCGACGTTCGCTGGCGCCAGCCGCGGCGCCAACAAGTGGATTACCAGAAGCGCGACCAGATAAGCCGACGCTGCGATGATCCAGAGCACGTCATACCGGCCCGTGCGTTGCAGCACTTCGCCGACAATGAGCGCGAGGACCATGCCGCCGACGGCTCCGCTCATCCCGCCGATGCCGACGACCGAGCCGACGGCTTTGCGAGGAAACATGTCCGACGTGAGCGTGAACAAGTTCGCCGACCAGCCCTGGTGCGCCGCCGCGGCGATGCCAACGAGCACCACGGCGACCCACAGATTCGAGGCCTTCGTCGCGAACACGATCGGCACGACGCAGAGCGCACACAGCAACATCGCCGTCTTGCGCGACTTGTTCACGGTCCACCCATTCTTGATCAGCCGTGACGAAATCCAGCCGCCGCCGACGCTGCCGACGTCCGCGAGCAGGTAGATCACGACGAGCGGCATCCCGATGTTTTTCAAATCGAGTCCGTATTGCCGGTTTAGGAAATCGGGGATCCAGAACAGATAGAGCCACCAGATCGGGTCGGTGAGAAACTTGCCGAGCGCGAAGGCCCACGTCTGCCGGTGCGGCAGCAGGCTGCTCCATTTGATCGGCGTGATGCTGTCCGGTGGATCGCTGCGGATGTAGGCGAGCTCAGCGGCGCTGACTTTCGGATGGAGCTCCGGGGGCCGATACGAGGCCCACCACCAGAAAATCCAGAGCAAGCCGATCGCGCCGGTGACAATAAACGCCCAACCCCAGCCCCATTGCAGCGTCACCCACGGCACGACGAGGGGCGTGATGAGCGCGCCAATGTTGGTCCCCGAATTGAAGATCCCTGTCGCCAGTGCGCGCTCTTTTTTCGGAAACCACTCGGCGACCGTCTTGATGGCCGCGGGAAAATTTCCGGCCTCGCCGAGCCCGAGCACGAAACGCATCAGCGCAAAACCCGCCGCCGCGCCCGAGAGCGTGATGAACGCGAAACCGAATTTATCGCTGATGACGAGCGCCGGCAGGCTGAAGTCCGGGAGCTGGTGAGCGAACGCGTGGCCCACCGCCGCGAGACTCCAGATGGTAATGAATATCGTGAAGCCGACCTTGAGGCCGATCTTGTCGATGATGCGCCCCGCCAGGAGCATCCCGATGGCGTAGGCGAATTGAAAACTGAATACGATCGCCGCGTAAATCCGCTCGTCCTTCCACCCGAACTCCTCCGTCAGCGTCGGCTTCAGGATGCCGATGATCTGCCG
>JANPIT010000821.1:0-6830 GCA_031425115.1 Opitutaceae bacterium
CCCGAGGACGCGCCGCAGCGCTTCGAACGGGCCCTCGAGCTTGATCCGCGCTCGGCCGAAGCGCACAACAATCTCGGGATCATCCGCGCCAACGCCGGGCAGCTGGCCGCGGCCGCCGAACATTTCGACGCCGCCCTGCGCCTGAAGCCGCGCCTCGATTCGGCGCGGGTGAATTTGCAGCGAGTTCGGGAGCAAATGCCTGGGGCGAAGAAACCATGAGCGGGTGCGAGGACGTATTACCCCAAAAGGCAGTAGTGTTCCTCAGTGGTTGATTCTTCTGCCGAAATTGGGATTCCCGCGTGTTATCCGCGGGCTCGCGTTTCCAAGCCAAATCCCGTTTGTTCGCCGCATGGATTTCCGAGCGTTCCGCCTGGCGAGCGTTTTCGCAGTTGGCCTGCTTCCGTCGATCGTCCAGGCGGCGATTTCCACTGCCGCCCCCGTCAATCCGCCGAATCTCTTCGCGCCGCCCGCGGAGGTTCGCCCGCTGAAGATCGCCATTTACGATGGCCCGGGTTCGGGCGAAAAGGGAATCGTTACCGTCACGGCGCGCGCGCAACAACTGCCCGGTGCGAAAGTCACTGCGTTGAAGGCGGAGGAGGTCGGCACGCGCGATCTCTCGGAGTTCGACGTCATCATGTTTTCGGGGGGCAGCGGCAGCGCGCAGGCGAAAGCGATCGGTGAGGCGGGGCGCAAAAACGTCCGCGAATTCGTCGAGCGCGGTGGCGGCTATCTCGGGATTTGTGCGGGAGCGTATCTCGCCTGCGCGGGCTTCGACTGGGGCCTCGGTATCCTTAACGCGAAGACGGTGTCGCAAAAGTGGCAGCGCGGCCGGGGCATGATGCGGATTGAGCTGACCGACGAGGGACGTGGGGTTTTCGGAACGGTCCAGGGCCCCTTCACCATCCGTTACACCAACGGCCCGATCATCAAGCCGCTCGGGCGCGAAGGCCTGCCGCCGTATCGGGTCGCCGCGTGGTTTCGCACCGAGGTCGCGAACAACGGGACGCCAGTGGGAGTGATGATCGATTCGCCCGCCGTGGTGTTTGCCACTTTCGGCCAAGGCCGGGTGCTCACCATCAGTCCGCACTCCGAGGATACGCTGGGCCTGGAAAATTTTGTGCCGCGCGCGCTGGCGTGGCTGGGCGAAAAGTAGCACCGTTGCGGGATGGAGGTTATTTTTCTCGGCACGGGCACATCGCAGGGCGTGCCGATGATTGCGTGTGATTGCGCCGTCTGCACGTCGCCGGATCCGCGGAATCGCCGCACGCGGGCTTCGATTCACGTGGTGATGGATGGCTTGCACGTGCAGGTGGACGCCGCGCCGGAGTTTCGATTGCAGTGTGTGCGGGAGCGGATTCTCCAGACGGACTTTTTCGTTCTAACGCACGGCCATGCCGACCACATCGCGGGCATGGATGACTTGAGGCGGTTCTGCGATCTCCTCGGCGGCGTGGCGATGACGGTTTACTCCACTGAGGAGGGCAGGGCGCGAGTGCGCGCGATGTATCCTTACACGATGGCGGAGCGACCCGTGGCAAGGGGCTATGCGGCCTTCAACCTCGCGGCGATGCCAGAGCGCCTCGAACTCCCGCAAGGCACGATCGAGTCGACGCTGTTGCCGCATGGCGCGCTGAGCACGCTGGGGCTGGTTTTCACGGAGCGGAGTAGCGGCCGGCGTTTCGCCTACTACACGGACTGCAAGAGTGTGCCGGCCGCTGCGATCGCCTTGGCGCGCGGCGCCGATGCGGTCGTTCTCGATGGGCTGCGCCCGCAGCCGCACCCGTCACATATGTCGATTGACGAAGCGATCTCCGCTGCGCGCGAGATCGCGGGGCGGCAGACGTGGTTGACGCACCTCACTCACTTGAGCGATCACGCGACCCTTGAGGCGTCGTTACCCACCGGAATCGGCGTATCGCATGACGGACTGCGCCTCCTCCTGTAAACCATCGGCGCCGGAAGTTGGCCGCCGGATCGTTAGAACGGCCACACGCGCGGTATCACGATCATCGATACGATGAAGCACAGGATGTTGAGCGGCACGCCGATCTTCACGAAATCGGAAAACCGGTAGCCGCCGATGCCGTAGACGTAAGTGTTCGTCTGATACCCGATCGGGGTGGCGAAGGCGCAGCTCGCCGCGATGGTGACGGCAATGACGAACGGTCGCGCCGACATGCTGGCTTCGGCGGCGATGCCCAGCGTGATGGGAATCATCAAGGCGGCCACGGCGTTGTTGGAGAGAATCTCGGTGAGCACCATCGTCACCAGATAAATGCACGCGAGCATCACCAGCGGCTTGCCCGGGCCGGTGACGACCTGGTCGATGCCAAAGACGATATTTTTCGCCAACCACGCTGCGGCGCCGGTTTGCTGCATCGCCAGGCCCAGTGCGAGGGTGCCGAAGATCATGAAGAGCAACTTCCACTCGATCGATTCGTAGGCTTCCTTCGGCTTGATGCAGCCCGTCAGACAGAGGAGCACGGCGCCGGCAATGGCGCCGATTTCAATGGAGACCCAGTCGAGGGTCTCGCCTACCACGACGGCGACGATCGTAGCAAGGACGATGGGCAGCCGCTTGTGCAGGCTGAGGGAGGGAAGCGGCGGGCGATCGAAGAGGATGATGTCGTCGCCCTGCCGCAGTTCGTTTACGGCCTGCTCGGTGCCCATCATCAGCAAGATGTCGCCCATCTGCAGCGGAAGGGTTTCGAGTTTGTCGCGGACGTTTTCACCGGAGCGGTGAATGGCCAGCACTACCACGCGGAAGCGCTGGCGAAAGTTTAGCTCACTGATGCTCTGGCCGATGATCTCGGAATTCGGCGCCACGGCGCCTTCGAACACCATCGCTTCGTGCGCGGCGATTTGTTCGAGGCCGGCCTCAGCGGTAAAGTCGAAACCAGGCATCGAGCGGGCGTGGGCGATGCCAGAAGGGCGGCACGCGATCACGAAACGATCGCCCTCCTCCAGCGCGGTCTTTTCCGGATCGACATGAATGCCGATGCCATCGCGCACGACTTCAATCACGCGAAAGCCCCGTGCCTTGACGAGTCCCGCGGCTCGCAGGCTTTTCCCAATGAGTTTCGAGCCCGTCGGAACGAAGGCCTCGGTGAGGTATTCGCGACGCTCTTCTTCGCTGAGGATGGAGGTGAGCATCTCGCGCGCCGGCAGTAGACGTGGTCCGACGAGTGCCACGTAAAGCGCGCCGGCAAGCGTCACGGGGATGCCAACCCAGGCGAGTTCGAACATGTCCATTGGCACCTCGCCGCGGTCGACGAGAATGCCGTTGGCGACAAGATTCGTGCTGGTGCCGATAAGCGTGCAGACGCCGCCGAGCACCGCTGCGTAAGAGAGCGGAATGAGAAACTTTGAGCCCGGCATCTTCATCCGCTTGGCGAGGTTCAGCACCACGGGCACGAGCACGACGACCATCGGGGTGTTGTTGATCCAGGCGGAGCCGAACGCGACCAGCACCATCAAGAGGAACAGAACGAGCGGGTAAGGGAGCACCGCCGCCTTATCGATCATGAAGGAGAAATAATCCAAGGCGCCGCACCGCACGAGCGCCGCACTGAGCACGAACATCGCAGCCACGGTGATCGGGGCGGGATTGGCGAACACCGAAAGCGTCTCCTTGGTCGTGAGCAGCCCGGTCAGCGCAACGATCACGAGCAGCGTGAGCGCGACCAACTCGGGCGGGGTCTTCTCCCGCACAAACGCAATCAACGCGCCAATCAGCAGCGCGAATACGAGGGCGATTTGCCAAGTCATTCCCGGCCACACTGGCGCAGCGGTTCACTGGCGCCGAGCGGAAACCGTGAAAACGCCTGTCTTACGGGTGGCGCCCGGCTGGGTTTATGCCACGTTTTGGAGCGGCATTGGGCAGCAGTTGTTGCTGTTTTAGCCGCAACCTCCATCTCTCCCCTCATGGCGAAAATATACAACGACATCACCGAAACCATCGGCAACACGCCGCTCGTCCGCCTGAATCGCACCGCTGCCGCGCACAACGCTCAGGCGGAAATTCTGCTCAAGCTCGAGTTCTTCAACCCACTTTCGAGCGTGAAAGACCGCATCGGGCTCTCGATGATCGACGACGCGCTGCGCAGCGGGAAAATCAATCAGAAGACCGTTTTGATTGAGCCGACGTCGGGCAACACTGGCATCGCGCTCGCTTTCGTGGCGGCGGCGAAAGGCCTCAAGCTCATTCTCACCATGCCGGAAACGATGACGATGGAGCGCCGGAAACTCCTGAAGGTGCTCGGTGCCCGTCTCGTTTTGACCGAAGGGCCCAAGGGCATGAAGGGCGCGATCGCCAAGGCGGAAGAGCTACAGGCGAAGATTCCGAACAGCGTCATTCTCCAGCAATTTGCCAACCCCGCCAATCCTGCGGTCCATCGCAAAACGACGGCCGAGGAAATTTGGAAGGACACCGATGGCAAGGTCGACATCGTCGTCGCTGGCATCGGCACCGGCGGCACGATCACCGGCGTCGGCGAGGTGCTCAAGGCCCGCAAGGCCGGCATCAAGATCATCGCGGTTGAGCCTGATTCGTCGCCGGTCCTTTCCGGTGGCGCCCCCGGACCGCACAAGCTTCAGGGCATTGGCGCCGGGTTCGTGCCTGCGGTCCTCAACACCAAGATCTACGATGAGGTGATCCGCGTGAAGGAAGCCGACTCCGGTCCGGTCTCGAAACAGATTAATCAACTCGACGGTATTCCGGTTGGCATTTCCTCGGGAGCAATCGCGTGGGCCGCGCTCCAACTTGCGCAGCGGCCGGAGAATAAGGGTAAGCAGATCGTCGCGATCATCCCGTCGAGCAGCGAGCGCTACTTGTCGTCGTGGCTCTTCGCGGACATCAGCGTCGAGAGCGACTCGGTCGAAGATCTCTTCGGGCCGGCGGCGGCTGCCACTACCTGAGGGATCCGCACCGGCATTTTCTCCTTCCCCGCCCGCCTTTTTCGAGGCGGGCTTTTTGTTGGCGAGCGGAGAGGGAGGGTCAGTGCGATTGGTTCACCGCTGGCTCATAGGATTTGGATTTTCCTAGGGTAGCGTCGCGAACTCCCGGCGCGATAGATTTTTCGGGCAGGCACCCAGCGGCGCGCCCGGAGGTCGCGGCCCTACCTATAACTTCGCTGCGCGACGGTTCGATCTAGTTCCCGGCGCCGGTCTCACCGCCCAGCGCCTTGTCGATCCACTGCCGGATGCGCAAAAGGCCATCGCGACGCTTCGGGTCGTCGGGTTTCATGGTGCCGAGCAAGTTGATCACGGTAGCGGCGTAGTCGTCGGCGTTGGACGTGACCAACGTCGACAACTCGAAGGGATTGATCTCGCCCTTGCGGATCATCTCGCGCGCTTCGCGTTCAAGTTCGATACCGCTCCCGCCCAACGCGCCGCCGTCGCCCTTGCCCTTGGAGAAACCAGCACCGCCGCCGCCACTCCCCGATTCTTCGCTGGAGGAACGCTCGGATTTGCCGCGCGGCTGACGTTCGATTTGCGCCGGGTATTCCTTGCCGTCGCGGCCGGTCACGGTCTCGCGGCGTTCGAGCCGACCGGAGCCGGCCATCTCAGTGCGGCACCGGCGCACCAGATCGGCGGATACGCGGCAGATTTCCGCGATGACGGGATTGGCGCGATCGGGCCACTCCTCGAGGGCGATCTCGACGGCGTTACGCTTGTCGGAGTTGTTGCGATAGACGCCGTTGGTGGCGTTGGCGCCGAGAGCGTGGCGAAGCGCGTCGGTGCGACCGCCTTCGTGGACCTCGGCGAGGATGGCGGTGCGCTCGATGCGTTTCGCGGCGAGAAAGCGGTGAAAACCATCGGCGAGCCAGTGCGTGGCGCCATCGAAGTAGACGACGATGGGCGGAAACTTCGCGCCCTGCGTCATCTCGTCGGCGTAACTTTCCACGGCGTCGTCGGTGGTTTGGACGCGGGCCTGGGTGCCGCCGTAAATGTTGATCGCTTCGAGAGAAATTTCCTGGTTCTGCATGTAAAGGGGCGGCGTTTGTGGGCAGCGCGGCGCAGCGTGACAAGCGGCAACGCAGACTCGTGGTGGAAAGAAAAAAGGCGCCCCGGTTTTGAACGGGGCGCCGCGCGGCGAAGCGAATGGGACGGACGCGTTTCTGTTAGAACGAACCGCGCAAGCCGACCGCCATCTGGATGCCGTATTCCTGCTCGGCGTATTGCTTCGCGTAGTTGGGCGTGAGGTCGCCGTAGCGGAGGAAGCGGAGCGGCTTGTTGAAGATATTGTTCGCGCTGCCGATGAGCGAGAGGCGCTTTGTGAGTTGGAACGAGGTGCTGAGGTCGAGCACCGTGCGCGCTTGGATATACTCGTAGCCGTTGGGGCCGTAGGCGGCCATCGGGAGGCGTTTATCCAGGCCGCGATAGTTCCAGCGCGCCGTCAGCGTGAAGCGTTTCGGCGCGAAGGTCATGCCCCAGTTGCCGCTCTTCGGGATGAAGCTGGTGAACGAGGCACCGGGATTACCGTCGAGCTGCAGCTTAGTGCCGTTGGCGAACAGGGTGAAATAATTGCCCCATTTGCCGAGCATGCGGAGGGACTGCTTCACGTTGAGTTCCGCGCCCGTGATGCGGGCGTCACCGGAATTGAACTTCGTGACGATGTTGAATCCGAGGTAACGCTGGTCGAGTCCGAGCTCGTTCAAGATCTCCGGCGTCGCGAGGCGGGACGCGTCGCCGAAGAAATTCTGCAGATCCTTGCGGAAGACGCCGGCGCTGAGGAGGCCACCATTGTCCGAATAATATTCGGCCGACAGGTCGAAGTTGTCGGCGGTCCACGGCTTCAGCGAGGGGTTGCGGATGGTGAACGTGCCACG
>JANPIT010000822.1:0-2270 GCA_031425115.1 Opitutaceae bacterium
TGCCTTGCTCCAGTCCCAGTGAATTCCCGGCGTAGCGTAGTAACCCGTCGCCGAAAGACTCACGCGTTCGACGTAGCACTGCACGGCGACCTTCGCGAACGGCACACGGATCTCCGGCCTCGCCCGCGTCGAAACGAACCCATCGCAAAACGCTACCTCTGCCACGCTCACTTCCGGCAGCGCCGCCGGCTTGGTGCCTTGCACGGGCGCGGCGATGTCGACGCTGACGGTATTTCCCACGCCGCCCCCCGCTGCGGCCGTCAATAACTTCGCCGCGAGCGGGGCCATCCGTTCGCGCAAGGTCACACACGCCGCACGCACCGCCTCACCGTTTAGATCCGCGCCCGCGGATGCCGCCGTCGCGGAAGTGTTCGGCACTTTGTCCGTGCTCGTTGGCATCATCCGAATCGCCGACGCCGGAAGTCCGAGCTCCCGCATCGCGACGCCCAGGATCTTCGTGTGCAGCCCCTGGCCCATCTCGGTCCCGCCGTGATTCACCTGCACCGTGCCATCCTGGTAAATGTGCACGAGTGCTCCGCCTTGGTTGTAGTGGGTGAGCGTAAATGAAATCCCGAACTTCACCGGCGTCACCGCGAGTCCGCGCTTCACGCGCGACGACGAGCGATTCCACGTATCGACGGCTCCGCGACGCTCCGGGAATTTTGCCTGCGCCAGCGCGGCCTGCCACAACTCCTGAATCCGGTTGTCGCCGATATCCTCGCCGTAGTGGGTGCGATTCGTTTCACCCGTGCCGTGGTAGAGATTGCGCTCGCGCACGACCTCCGGCGGCAGCCCGAGCGCCCGCGCCACGCGGTCCATGATCTCCTCGATCACCAGCATGCCCTGCGGGCCACCGAAACCGCGGAAGGCGGTGTTCGAAGCGAGATTGGTTTTCGCCGCGCGACCGCTCACGCGTAGAGCCGGAAGGTAATACGCGTTGTCGACGTGAAACATCGCTCGCTCCAACACCGGCTGCGAGAGGTCGAGCGACCAGCCCGCATCGGAAACCAGATCGATACTGGCCGCCAGCACGCGCCCCTCGGCGTCGAAGCCCACCTCAAACTTCGACCAGAACGGATGCCGCTTTCCCGTCAGCTGCATATCGAGATCGCGATCCAATTGCACCCGCACCGGCTCGCCCGTTTTCATCGACGCAAGGGCCACGAGCGCCGCCGGGGTGTTTCCCTGCGTTTCCTTACCACCGAAACCACCGCCCATGCGCGGTGCCTGCACCACGATCTTGTGGCGTGGCAGATGCAGCACCTCCGCCACGATCGCCTGAATCTCCGAAGGGTGCTGCGTCGACGAACTGATGACCACATCGCCGTCATCCCCGCACTCCGCCCACGCCGCGTGCGTCTCGAGATAGAAATGTTCCTGGCCGCCAAACGAAAACTCACCCGTCAGCCGCCGCGGCGCGCCCGCGAGCGCCGCACCCGGCTCGCCCCGCGTGATCACGCGCAGCGGGTTGTGAAAACTCTCCTGCGCAATCGCGTCAGCAATCGTCAGCACTGGCGGCAAAGGCTCGTATTCAACTTCCACTAACGCCGCCGCCGCCCGGCAAACCGCCAGAGTCTCGCCGACCACCAGAGCCACCAGGTGTCCGTGAAAAAAAACCTCGTCCGCGGCGAACAGCGGCTCGTCGTGCCGCGACACGCCCACGTTATTCTGCCCTGGCACATCTTCCGCCATCAGCACGGCGGCGATGCCCGGTAGCGCGCGCGCCGTGGCCGCATCACGTCGCCGGATACGGGCGCGCGCATGCGGCGCCAGCACGGGCCACACTTCCAGCATCGGCCGGCGCTGCGCCGTGTCGTCCACGAACCGCGCGCGTCCGGTCACGTGCCCCACCGCACTCTCGTGGCGCAAAGTCCGCGCTCCATCCGTCGCCGCGCACGCACCCCGAAACTCTCCGGCCACAAAGGCAGGCCGCGGGTCCACTATCCCGCTCGTTTCACCGGCCACGAATTTCTCCCACAACGCGACCACCACGCCCTGACGATACACCGCGCTGCCGCGCACGTCGTCGATCGGCGTGAACTCCGCGCGCAAGCTCTCGCTCACCGCCCTTAACGCATCCGCGATCCTTTTTCCAACTGCCGCCGCCTCCGCCCGCCGGGCGCGTAACGGCATCGCCGCGACTCCGCCGTAGGCGATGCGCGCGTGCTGCACGATGCCGCTCGCATCGACGTCCCAACAAAATGCCCCCGCCACGATACTGATATCCAATTCGCGGCGGTGAGACACCTTCTGAAAATCGACTCGCCGGG
>JANPIT010000823.1:0-1533 GCA_031425115.1 Opitutaceae bacterium
TTGAGCGGAAGCGAGGCTGGAGAGTGAGCAAGCGATCGCGGCGGCAAGTGCGCGGAGGGAGGCTGTTTTCATGGTGGGAGAAGACAAACGGCGAAGGGCGAACTACACCGGGGTCACGGTCGGTCTGACGATTGGCGGCCGGCGAAGGGTGCGGCGCAAGTTCCTTTATAATTATCAGCGAGGCCTCGCGCCGCCCCAATTTCCGGACGCGTGCTCGCGATAATCGGCATTGTCAGCGCCGGCGGAGGTGCATCTTCTGGTCGCCGAATGCCCCCCACGCCCCCCGCCCACGACGATGTGGTGCACAGCGAGCCGTTCCTGCGCTCGCTCATGCGCCGCCAGCTCAGTCTCTCCATCACCTGCGCCGCGATGTTTCTCGTGGCGCTCCTCGGGCTGCCCCTCCTGAACTATTTCGCTGCGCCGCTCATGGCGACCCGCGTGGCGGGCTTCACCCTGACGTGGCTGATCGCCGGCGTGCTCTTCTTCCCGTTCGTCTGGATAATTTCCTACGTCTTCATCAAGCGGTCCATCGCCCTCGAGGACGACGAAGTCGCTCAGGTTAAATCCGGCAAGCCCCTCCGCTAACCCATGAGCTCCCTACTCTTTCTGGCGGCAGGCGGCGGCATGCTGGGCGGCGCCGATCCGTGGATCTTCTTTTTCTCGTTCATCACCGTGGCGGTGACGATCTGGATGGGCTTCCGCTCCGCGAAGTCCTCCAAGACCGCGAGCGACTTCTTCGTGGCCGGCCGCTCGGTGTCGGTGGGCTGGAACGCGTCGGCCATTTCCGGCGAGTATTTGTCCGCGGCGTCGTTCATGGGCGTCGCCGGCATGGTGATGTCGAGCGGCTACGATGCGTTATGGTATCCGGTGTGTTACGCATGTGGATACCTCTTTCTCCTGCTGTTCATCGCCGGACCGCTGCGCCGCTTCGGGGCCTACACCATCCCGGATTTCGCCGAAGGCCGCTACGACTCGCCGCTCTTCCGCAAGATCGCCGTCTGCTTCGTGCTGTTCATCGGCTTTTTCTACACGATGCCGCAAATGAAGGGCGCGGGCACCACCCTCGCCTACATATTTCCCGGGCTGCCTTACTGGGTGGGCGTCGTGCTTGTCGGCGCCGTCATCACCCTGAACGTCGCGCTCGGCGGCATGAAGGGCATCACGCTCGTGCAGGCATTCCAGTATTGGATGAAGATGTTCGCGATCAGCGTCCCGGTCTTCGTGCTCATGGCCGTTTTCGGTTTCTACAACGGCCACCTCGGCGCCAACACCAATGCCACCGCGAAATCGCCCGCGACGCAGGTCGAGCCGAGCGAGATTGTCCGCAAGCCGCTCGGTGAGAAAGCGCCCGCTGACGAAGCGTGGATCGCGCCGTTCGGGCCCTTGACCACGAAGGCCGCAAAGGCGGCCGGCCTCACCGCCGAGCAGGCCAAGCCGTATTCGCTCCTCTACACTTATTCCCTGATCATCGCGCTCGTGTGCGGCACGGCCGGCCTTCCGCACATCCTCGTCCGCTTCTACACGAACCCGGAC
>JANPIT010000824.1:0-2271 GCA_031425115.1 Opitutaceae bacterium
CTTTTTCAACCAGGAAGACAATCAGCGCGTCGCTGCGCCGACGACCGCCTCGGTCAACGCCCTCCTCGGCCGGAATGCGGCAACTGACCCCGGCACGGGCGGTCGAAACACGCTCGGCATCCCCGATATCTTCGGTTCGGACTACCGTTCCGCCAAGACCTCGGGTTACGAACTCGAACTAGTCGGCAAGATCAGCCGCGGCTGGCGCGTGATGTTCAACGCCGGCACGGCCGAAGTATTCGAGTTCAACCGCTATCCGCTCGCCCGCGTCCTCGTGCCGCAGAACGCGGAAACCTATCGTCAGGTGCTCGAAGCCGCCGGCGGTAGGCTCGACACCACCCAACGCCCGAACGGTGCGCCCGGTCTGGCGGTCGTGAATTCAGCAGTCACTGCCGCAATTCCCGCCGAGCAGACGAACGCAGTGATCGACTACAACAACATCTGGGCAAACTACGCCGTGGTCGCCAGCGACAAGCCCGCGCAAGGTCAGAATCGGCTCACGGTGAATGTGTTTTCTGACTACACCGTGCAATCGGGTCGCTTGCGGGGATTCCGCGTGGGGCTCGGCGCTCAAGCGCCGGGCCGCAACTACGTGGGCTCACGCAGCGCCGACACCATCGTCGATCCAGCCAATCCCACCCGCGCCATCGACGATCCCGCAGTTGATTTCTCTACGCCGGTCTATGTGAAGCGCCCGACGATCGTCACCGCGACGTTCGGCTACTCGTGGCGGCCGCGCAGCGGCTGGCGTCGACTCGACGGGAAAGAGATCCAATTTCAGTTCGTCGTGAAGAATCTGCTGAACAACCAATCGACGGTCTATCAGGGGCTGGACGTGGTGGCTCGCCCGCCGGACGGGGATTTCAGCAAACCGAATCGCGTCACGATCGCCCCGCGCAACGGCGTCTACACTGAACCGATCAGCTTTCGCTTCACGACCACGCTCAAGCTCTAGCCAACCGCCACGTGCCCCGCGCCAGCTCCTTGTTTCGTCTCGCCGCTATTATCATCGTCCTCACTTCGGCTGCGTTCGCCGCATCCGACCGGAGCAGGATTTTGATCGTTGATGGCCGTAACAACCACGATTGGCGCACGACGACGGAGGCGTTGCACGCCACGCTCACCGGCACCGGGTTCTTTGAGGTGGAAGTTGCCACCGCCCCAGAGGAAAAGACCCCGTCGCGGCCGCGCGAACCGCAGGGCGGCGATCCCGGTTTCGCCGCAGCGAAATCGCGCTACGAAGAACTCGCCCGCGCCGCCCGCGCGAAACTCGCGCCGGAGTGGGCGGAGTGGCTGCCCGATTTTTCCCGCCACGCCGCCGTTGTCCTGAATTACAACGGCCCCGCGTGGCCCAAGCCCATGCAGGACGCATTCGTCGCCTACGTGCGCGGCGGCGGCCGCGTGCTCGTGATCCATGCAGCGACCAACGGTTTCGCCGACTGGCCCGAGTTCAACGACATGATCGGACTCGGCTGGCGCAAAGGCGACTTCGGCACCAGCCTCACCATCGATCCGGCGACCGGCCAGACGGTGGAATGCTGTTCCGGCGAGGCCACTGGCCACGGCGCGAAACATCCCTTCGTCGTGACCGCGCGCCAGCCGGATCATCCTGTGCTCCGCGACCTGCCGCCGGTATGGCTCCACGGCAAAGACGAACTCTACCACCACCTTCGCGGTCCGGCAAAGAACGTGACGATCCTTGCGAGCGCATTTTCCGATCCCAAGCAGCGCGGTAGCGGTCGGCACGAGCCGGTCTTGTGGGAGGTGCCGTATGGCCAAGGCCGGGTTCTCGTCTACACGCTCGGCCACTGCTGGGCCAATGAAACCGACTGGGACAGCCTGCGCTGCGTCGGATTTCAAACCGTGCTCGCCCGCAGCGCGGAATATCTCGCCACCGGCCGCGTGACGCTCGCCGTGCCAGAAAAATTCTCGACACCCGATCGCACCTCAATCGAACGGCCTTCCGCACTTTCGTGGAATGCCACCGGCCACGCTCCCGCACCCGCACCGGATTGGCAGGCGAAGAAGAAAGCCAACATCGCGGCCGTGCTCACGCCCGAGGAGTCGCGCGCGTCGTTCGTGCTCCCCCCCGGCTACGTCGCGGAACTCGTCGCCGCCGAGCCGCTGGTCGAGCAACCCGTCCTCGCCGTCTGGGACGCCGACGGCGCCATGTATGTCGCCGAGATGCGCAGCTACATGCAGGACGAAAAAGGCACCGGCACGAAGTCTCTGCGCAACGGCCGCATCAAGCGGCTCACGAGTTCGCGCGGC
>JANPIT010000825.1:0-9159 GCA_031425115.1 Opitutaceae bacterium
TCGCCATGGACGAGGCCTGGACGCGCAGCGCCGAGTTGGCCATCCGGTCGCTGCTCACGCAGCGGCCCGCGACCATGAGGTTCTTGCTGCCTTTGGGAATCAGTGCGCCGCGCGGAATCGTGGGCACGATGCCTTCGGGCAAATGATCGGGCACGATTCTGCCGTCCACGTGCAGGTCGATCGGATAGAACGAGTGTGCGACGGCATCCGCAAACACCCGACCGCCGCGGTAATCGGCCTCAGTCACGGTGGTCTCGCCGATGATGCGATACGTCTCGCGCACACCTGTCTCCGGTTGCAGTCGCTCGATCTTCAAAAACGCGAAGGCCGGGTCCTTCTTGAGAAAACGGACCACGCGCAACACCGATTGCCGACCGAGGATGTTCGCAGATGTGTGAGTCTCGGACGTGCAGGAGTCGGCACCGGAAACGTGCATCGCGTTGTCGGCGCGGTTGCGCAGAAAACCGGCGATGTTACCGCGGATGTCGAGCGAGTTCAGCTCTCCGGATTTGATGGCGGCTTTCGCGCGCGCTTCCAGCACATCGATCTGGACCGCAGCCGGATCCCAACCGCCCAGCCGGTAGATCAACGTGCCGGGCTGGGAGACTTTTTCGCGCAAGCGCGGCAGGCCGGCCAAGCCCACGACCGAGGCGTTGCCGGTGCAATCCACCAATTGCTTCGCCGTGACGTCGACGTTCGTGCCTTTGCCGACAAGCCGCACGCGCCAACCGGCCGGGGTGGGAATCACCGAGAGCGGGAACTCATAGTAACGTAATTGCACGCCGACCTTCACGGCCGCCTCCTCGGCGAGCGCGGCATAAAGCTGACCGTTGATTCTGACTTGATGTCGCGGGTGGCTCCTCCCGGTGGGCTTGGTGAAGTCGGGCAGGTCGTCGTCGTTCATTTCCACCGTCGCGGTCACGAGTTCCCAACCGATGCCCGCGATGACTTGCTTGCCCCAGGCGTGGAACAAGCCGGGAAAATCGACGCCGGCCGTGGTCGTGGTGCCGCCGAGTTGGCTGCCGGATTCGACCAGGATGGTGCGCGCACCGAGCCGGCCGGCTTGGATGGCGGCGATCGTGCCGGCGGTGCCGCCGCCGATGATGAGCACGTCGGTGTCAATCGTGCGCGGAGGTTTGGGCAAATCAGCCGCGACGAGAGCGGTGGTGGCGGTGGCGGCGGAGATGGCTCCGACGCCGGTGAGGAAATCGCGGCGTCTCATAGTGCGAAGGCGGTTGCGGGTGGGATCAAAACGTCGTCGTCGCCGAGACGCGCCAGGTGCGGGGATTGGCGTAGCCGAGGGATTTGTCAGCGTAGAACTCGTCGGTCACGTTGTCCACGTTGACTTGGAATTTCACGCGGCGCTGGAAGACGCGCGTCGCGTAGCCGGCCATGAGATCGAGGCGGCCGTAACCATCCTCGACGACGAACTTGCGCGCGAACGAGGCGTCGAGCGGAATCGGGCCGTCGCGGCGCTGATAGCCGGCGCTGAGCGTGAGCCCGGCGAGCGGCTTCGCCGTGAAATCGTATTTGACCCAGAGGCTCCACGAATCGGGCGAGTTGCCGCGGAGCGGGAGGCCGAGCGTGTCGGGGCGGCCGTCGTTGTTGAGGTCGGGCGAACTGGCGGTGTTGATCACGTCGGAGACGACGCGCGCGTCGATGTGCGCGTAGGCGGCGATGATGCTGACGTTGCGCACGGGGGTCCAGACGAGGTCGAATTCGTAGCCCTCGGAGCGCTCGCCGTCGGTGAGCGAGGCGCCGTTGATGCCGAGCACGGCGGCGCCGCTGTTGACGCGGCGGACGTTCGTCTTGTCCACGCGGAAAAAGGCGACCGTGCCGGTGAGCGTGTTGCGGAGGAGGGTGAATTTGAGGCCGGCTTCGTCGCCCACGCCGGTTTCCGGCGGGAAGAAGGGCGAGTTGGGGTCAATGGTGCTCGCGCGGCCGTTGGGGCGGAACGACTCCGAGTGCAGCGCGTAGAGCGAGACCTCGGGCGTGAATGCGAAGGTGGCGCCGTATTGCGGCGTCCACGCCGTGCGACCCTGCCCGCGAAGGTCGCTCCAACGCGTGCCGGCGAGCACGGTGAGGCGATCGCCGAGCAGGCTCATCTGGTTGGTCACGTAGGCGCCCTGCTGCCAGACGGGTTTATTCCACGGATTGTTGGTCACGGCGCCCGGGCCACCGGGCGTGCCGATATCCGCGAGCGTGGGGTAGCGGCGCACGCCGAAGATCTCGGCCTCGGTGCCGGCGTCGAAGAGGAAGCGTTTCGTGGTGTGCGGGCTGTTGTTGGCCCACGCGAAGAGCAGTTCCTTGTTGCCGATCTCGGAACGGTCCCAGCCGGCGACGAGTTTGTTCTTCGTGCCGAGCACATCGAAGGTCGCGAGCGCGTTGAGGTTGAAGGTGCGGTTGATCGCGCCGATCGAGACGATGCCCGGGCGGTCGAAGTAGGAATGATTGTCGTTCACCGCGATCCGGTTGCGGGTGACGGTCGTGCGCTGGAGGCGGTTGCCGTCGCTCGCGCCATGCACCGCGCTGAGGAGGAAGCGATCGCCGAGCTTTTGCGTGACGGTGACGGAGTAGAAGTTCGACTCGTCGTCGTAGGTGTCGGTGGGCGTGAGCGCGCCGAGTTCGACGGCACGTGCGAGGGCGGCGCCGGTGAGGAGCTGCTGGGTGAAGGGCGCCGGCCGGTCGGTGGTAAGAAACACGTCGCCGAGACGCTCCTGGATGCCGTCCTGCTTGCGGTGCTGCGCGTCGACGGTCACGCGCGTGGTCGCGGTCGGGTTCCACTCGGCAACGGCGCTGAGAAATGTCTGCTCGTCGCGCCAGAACTTGCGCCAGCCGTCGGTGTCGAGCCGCGAGCCCATGATCCGGAAGAGCAGTTTCTTGTCGACGATGGGCTGGTTGAAATCGAACTCGGCGTATTTGTAATTGTCGTCGCCGAAACCGAGGCGCACGGAGCCGTAGCGCTCCGCCAGCGGCTTCTTCGTGATGACGTTGATCACGCCGCCGGGATCGGAGGCGCCGAAGAAGATCGAGCTCGGGCCCTTGAGCACCTCGATGCGGTCGAGGTTGGCGGAGTTGGAGATGCCCTGCATCCGGATGCCGTTGCGCAGCATCTGCGAGGTCTGGAAACCGCGCAGGACGAACTGCTCGCTGCGCGTGCCGCCGCCGCCGCCTTCGTTGCGCGCGGAGAGACCGACGCCGCTCACGAAGCGGATCGAGTCCTCGACGCGGCGCGCGTCCATGTCGGCGATGAGCGCCTCGGTCACGACCTGAATGCTGGCGGGCATGCGTTTCACATCGGTGGCGATGAGCGTGCCGGAGACGGTCTGTTCGGTGCGGTAGCCGTTGGCCGGGGTGGCGGAGACGGTGAAGGCATTGAGGGTGATGACTTCGGCGTCGCGTGGGGTGGTGCTGGGCGCGGGGGCGGCGGTCTGGGCGTCCGCCGCGGTGACGGCGAAGAAACCGGCGAGGGCGGAGAGCAGGGAGCGGGTTTTCATGGGTGGAGCGGAAGTCTTTTCCGGCGGCGCGCCGGCCGGAGGCTGGGCGGTGTCGGCGGGCTTGGTCGGAGCGTCGCGGCGGACGAGGACGGCGCCGGTGGTGGCGTCCTCGATGATCGTGAGCGCGGTATTGGCGACGAGCCGCACAAGCGCTTCGCGCGCGGGAAGGTCGCCCTTCACGGCGTTGGTCTTCACGCCGCGCACGGCGGTGACGACATAGACGACTTCCTGCCCGGATTGCTCGACGAAATGGCGCAGCGTCACCGCGGCGTCGCCGGCAGCGAGGTCGAAAGCGCGGCGCGCGCGCTCGGGCTTCGCCGGTGCGGCCGCGGCCAGCGTGCGCACGAGGGCCGCCAGCGTGAGCAGCAGCAGGAGGCGGCGCAGGCTGTCAGCCGAGCGGCACACGCGGAGGAGAAAGGGGGTTACGGTCTGGGCCAAGCGCGACCGGCGGAGAAGCAGCGGTCATGGATTCAGACGGACGAGTGGAACGGATGGGCTACGGGGCAGGGGGAAAAATTATTTCGCGCGGCGCAGCACGAGGCGCGCGGGATCGGAACGATCGACGGCCATTTCGCCGCCGGTCTCGAGGAGGCGCAGGAAGGCCTCGACGTTTTCCGCGCGGAAGCTGCCACCGATGGGCAGCACGCCCAGCTCGGCATCCGCGAGCTCGAGTTGGACCGGGTTGCGCCGGTTGAACTGCGCGATCGCCTCGATCAGTGGCGTATCCACAAAGACCAGCCGCGTGCCCTGCCAGGCAAGCGCCTCGCGCACCGTCTCGGGCGCGAGCCGTTCGACGACGGGCACGGGCGGCGTGGCCACGGCGGGCTTGAGGGGAATGAGCGTGCGCTCGTTGGCGACGAGCAAAGTGTCCTGAGGTGGAACGCGTTGACCCCAACGCGTTGGTTTGGGATCCGTGGCGGCCGAAAGCGCGTTGGGGTCAACGCGCTCCACCTCGGAAACGGAAACTTTCCCCTCCGTCACCAACACTTCAACGTCGGCCACGCCGAGCCGGACATTGAAGGCCGTGCCGACCGCGCGCACCGCGACGCCACCCGCTTCGACCCGGAAAGGGCGGTCGAAATTCCTTGCGACGGAAAAGTGCGCCTCACCGCGCGCCAACCGCACGTGGCGCTCCGTGGTCGAGAAGCGCACCTCGACGGAAGTATCGCCGTTGAGCTCCAGCGCGGAACCGTCGGCGAGCATGACGCGCTCGTAGCCGCCGGCCGTCGTCGCGTAAATTGTCGGTCGACCCGGCGTGACTGCGCGCTGCCAGGTCCACCATCCCGCGGCGCACAGCAGCAATGCGGCGGCCGCCAGCGCGGTCGCTCGCACGCGAACGGCAACGCCGTGGCGCCGCACCGGTGGTTCGAGCAAATCGCGGTCAGGGTGGCGTGCAGCCTCGGGGCGAAAATCGCGCAGTTGCTGCAGACTGGCCCATGCGCCTTCAAGTCGCGCGACCGCGGTCTCGTGGCGCGGATCGGCGGCACGCCAGCGGGCAAAAGTGATCGCCTCGTTCCGGGAGAGGCCGCCGTCACGCTGCGCCAGCCACGCGGCGGCTGTCGCCTCGATCGCTTCTTCGTCGGACGGACGCGGGTCGTCGCTACCGTTGCTTGGATCGCGCTTCATGGCGCGCCCTCCCCGCCCGGCCGCCGCAGCGTGCTCACGCCGCGTTCCGAGAAATAATCCGCGCAGCGCCGCATGCCTTTCGCGAGTTGCGCCTTCACCGTGTGCTCCGAGATGCGGAGCTCGGCGGCGATTTCCTTGTGCGCCATGCCATAAAGCAACCGAAGGGTGAGCACCTGCCGGCACCGCTCCGGGAGCCCGTGCACCGCCTGCGCGAGCAACGCCAGCTCCTGCTGCTTGTTGATGGCATCGGCCGCATCGGGACGATCGTCCGCGACGTCGAACGCCGCGAGATTAGCGACGCCGTCGATGGCCACGACCTTGCGCCGGCGAAAGAAGTCGATCGCCACATTGCGCGCCGTCGTGAAGAGAAACGCCTTCACATAACTCACCCGGCCCGTCTCGCGTGCGCGAATCAACCGCGCATACGATTCCTGCACGAGGTCGTCGATGTCGGGCAGCGATGGAAACACGCTGCGCAGATACGAGCGCAGCGACGTCTCGTGCGGCTGCACTTCGGCGGCGAACCAACGGGCCTGCTCTGATCGGGGTGAACTCACGGGGCGGTTTTCACCCCTCAACACGGCCCCGTCCCGCGTGGAGTCGAGCCGGATGTGGGCGCACAAAAATTTATCCGCGACGAGATAGCCCGTCGCGCTGCGCCGTCCGTCTCAGTCGCGGTCAAACGCGGCGAGGGCGCCGCGCCTCCAGCAGGCAGCTCCGGTTCTGTCCGGCGCGGTTACTCAGGCATCGGCCGGCCCTTGGTCTCCGGGAGGAAGGGCAGCACGATCAGGCCGACGAAATAAATTCCCGCGAGCCAGCACGCGGCGTCGCGGAAGGCGTTGAGCTGCGCGTCGGCCTTGGCGACGGCGTCGGCCGTCGCAGGCAGGGCCGCGATGGCTTTGTCGCCGATCATCTTTTGCAAGCCACCCAGCGTGATGGGGCCGGTGGCGGCGATGAAGCGGCCGACGTTGTAGCAGAAGCTCACGCCAGTGCTGCGGAGGCGCGTCGGGAAAAGCTCCGGCAGGTAAATCGCAAAGCCCGCGAAGATGCCGAGCTGGCAGAAGCCCATGAGGCCCGTCATCCAGATATCAGCCTTGGTCTGGAAATTCTTGTAGAAGAAAATCGTGACCGCGAAGGCCGCGAGGAACCCGCCGGCAAAGATAATCCTGCGCCCGTAGATCGCGGCGAGCTTGGAGAACACGATCATGCCGAAGAACGCGCCGATGTTCTGCACGATCAGGTTGGCGGCGGTCCACCATTGCTTGCCGGCGGTGATCTCCGCGGGCGAGAGGTTCTGCGCGCGGAGTGCCTTCTCAATCGCGGGACCGATGAGCGCGCCACTGAAAAATCCGACGCCCCAGAGACCGACGACGCCCGAGACGCACAGGAGCATGCCGAGGATGGCCGGCCGGCGCCACTGGGCCTCGCCGAAGAGGCTCGCGTAGCTGCCCATCGCCTTGCCGCCGACCTCGCGGCTCGCCTGCCGCGCCGCGACCCATTTCGCGGGCTCCTTCAGGCGCATCATGATGAAGATGCAGAGAAACGCGGGCGCAGCGCCGATGAGGAAAAGATATTTCCACGAGACCATCGGGTCCACGCTCGAGAGCGCCATCGCGCAGGCGCCGGCGGTGACGTTGCCCACGGCCGAGAGCGCCTGCAGGAGGCCGAGGGCCTTGGGTCGCGCATGGTCGGGCAGCGAATCCGCGACGAGGGCGACCGCGAGGCCGAACACGCCACCGACGCCGAGGCCGGTGATCGCGCGGTAGATCATGAACTGCGTGATGTCCTGCGCGAAGGCCGAGAGGCCGGTGCAGAGCGAGTAGATGAGGACGGTGAGCGAGAGCGTCTTGGCGCGGCCGATACGATCGCCCACGGAGCCGAAGATGAGGCCACCCATCGCCCAGCCCGCGACGAAGATGCTCTGCGCCCAGCCGCTGAGCTGCCGCAGCGCGAGCGGATCGGTGCCAGGCGCGGCGAGGGCCTTGACGGCGTTATCGCGCGCGAGGATGAAGAGCTGCTGGTCAAGGCAGTCGAAAAGCCACGCGAGCGAGGCTACGGTGAAGACGAACCAGTGGTTGCTCGACAGCGTGCGATACCACGGGATGTCAGGGGAAACGGGGGAAGCAGGAGTCATGGGAAAAAAATCGTTCTCGTTCTTCGTTCGGTTACACGGTCGCGAGCGGGGTCAGACGCAGCACGAAGAACGATTACCAGAACGAGAACGAGGACTATTTCACAGCTTCACCGGTGCACCGCTTTCGGCCGAAGCATACAGCCCGCGAATGAGCGCAACCGCCTTCCGCGCTTCGTGCCCGTCGATCGCCACCGGCCGGTTATCGCGCACCGCGTCGATCAAATCCTGGATCTGTCGGCGGTGACCCTCGAAGCTGATCGCGCCCGGATCGCTCGCGCCGGAGCCCAACGCCGCCGAATCCTTCGCCGCGCGGATCGCATCGTCGCCGGGCTGCGCGTCGCGGAACTCCCATTTGGCGATGTGATCGCCATCCAGCAACGCGGAGCCGAACTCGCCACAAATCTCGATACGCCGCGCCCAGCCGGGCCACGCTGCCGTCGTCGCCTCGATCGACCCATGAGCGCCGTTCGCAAATTTCAGCGTCGCCGCGGCCGTGTCCTCGCCCTCGATGTGCGCGTAGACGCGCCGCGTGGTCCAGGAAAACACCTCGGACGGCATGCCCGCGAACCATTGCAGCAGATCGATGGCGTGAATCGCCTGATTGATCAGCGCGCCCCCGCCGTCGAGCTGCAGCGAGCCCTTCCAACCACTGTAATAAGCTGCGCTGCGGTGCCATTTCACGTAAGCGCTAGCCAGCACGAGCCGGCCAAAACGCCCCGCGTCGATCGCCGCCTTCATCGTGCGCGCGCCTTCGCCAAACCGCGCTTGGAAAATCGGCGACACCCTCACTCCGGCCTGATCCGCCGCGCGCAGCAATTCATCGGCGCGCTCCGTGGTGATCTCGATCGGCTTCTCCACCACGAGGTGTTTACCCGCCCGCACCGCCGCCAGCGCGGGCTCGAGGTGCGCACCGCTCGGCGTGGTGATGCACACGACCTGGATATCCGGTCGCGCCACGAGTTCGTCGACGCTCGTCGTCGCCAGCACCGCGCCATGCTTTGCCGCAAAGGCCCGCGCATTCTCCGCGTTGCGCGTCGCCACCCCGATCAACTTTCCTCCCGTGGCGTGCGCAATGGCCTGCGCGTGAAAATCGGCAATCATGCCGACGCCGATGATGCCAAAGCCGAGAGTGGAGGGAGCGGAAGACGAAGCCATGCGCGCAAACGTTGGTAGCGGCCGGCGGGCAACGGCCAATCGAAAAGATAAAGGCGCAGACTTACAGCCATGGTCTTTGGGTTTGGCTGCGTAACTGTAGGCCAGTCCGCTTGCGCGCGCGGTTTGGCGCGCGCAAGCGCGCTGACCTACGGTTCAGGTCTTTGTATAGCCATACCAAAAGACCATGGACTTACTGCGCCTTTGGAGCGTTCGTGAACGCCGCAGGGCGCAGCAAGTCTGCGCCCCTACAAAAACTCTCGCCGTCTACCGCTTCTCTTCCGGGGTGTAGAACTCGCCGAGATGTTTCAGCACCTCATTCTTCAGCGTCTCCGCATTGATCAGACCGTTGTGCCGGTAGACGATTTTTCCGCCGGGTGCGATCACGACCGTGTGCGGCAGCGGGCCGGGCCACTGCGGATCGAGCGCCTTCACCAGCGCATCGGTGCTCGCGTCGGTGTAGAGAAAATTGGTCGTGCTGCGGCCTTCGGCGGTCAGCAGCCGCTTGAGTCGCGCCGACGGGACCATGTGCTGCTTCTCGAGAAATTTTTTGGCCTGCGGCAGCATTTTCGGATCGTCCATCGAGATGGTCACCAGCTCGAAATCGCGATTGCTCATGCGGCGCGCGAGCGACACGAGCGCGGGAAATTCCTCCACGCACGGCGCGCACCACGTCGCCCACACATTGACCACGCGCAGCCGGTTCGAGTCGTTTTTCGCCAACTTGGCCACGCCCGCGGCGTCGATCGT